>JAHEHQ010000031.1 GCA_024644505.1 Gammaproteobacteria bacterium | reverse complement strand
GACTCCTTCGCACCGGTTGCCCCGGACACTATAACCGTAGGGATTACCGGCAGGAGCTGAAAGGGCGGGATCACAGGTGAAATCTGTCGCTTGAGCAGTCGTGATAAAGCCAAGTAACAAGAAATAAGGCAGTACGTTGGCAATGTGACGATCTCGATGGGGCAAGGCTGATATCGACGTGAATATCCTCATACCTCTGTTCCTTTTGAGTGCGGGCTACCGCCAGACCAAACCATCCTTTTGTATTGGACCCGATCTTTTCCGAGGTGTCCGGATATTGAACATTCTAGTACAGGTAAAAACATTTATTATCGCTTGTCTCGGTTGTATCGCGTTTTAGCTTCGTTAGGTAGGGTTGCGCTGATAAAGAGATACTTCCGTGGTACCGATCCCATTGCAGCATTCGTCTGCCGCCGGGTTGAGAAGGGATATGAGCGGTTTTATGGATTCCTGTTGGGTCGTGTTGAACTAGACAAAAGTCGGTGTCATTTCTCATCTCAATGAAAATCCCTTGATCTAACCCGCAGGTCGCCCAGCAAACGGGTGTGGTCCTCCAGCCTGTGGCAGATCAGGTGCTGCACCCCCTCGGCGCGCTGGATCTTTGCCGATACGCCGAGCAGCTTGGCGCTGAGCAGGACCCGGCGCTGGCGTTCGGCGAGGTCGCGCCAGACCACCAGGTTGAGACTGCCGGTCTCGTCCTCCAGGGTGATGAACACGGCATTGCCGTTGCCCGGGCGCTGGCGGATCAGCACCAGGCCGGCGGCCCGTACCCGGCGCCCGTCGGGGCGCAGTGAGATCTCCCGGGCCGACAGGAAGCGGTGCCTGCCCAGGTCTTCACGCAGCAGGGCCAGGGGGTGGGTGCGCAGGCTCAGGCCGGTGTGGGCGTAATCGGCCAGCACCGCCCGGCCCGGTTCCGGGGGCGGCAGTGCGGGCGGGCGCTCGGGGATGGGGGCTGTGGCCAGCAGCGGCAGCTCCGGTTCGATGCCCGCCACGTCCCAGCTGGCCCGGTGGCGGTGGCCGGACAGGCCCAGCAGCGCATCGGCCGCCGCCAGGGCCTTCAGGTCTCCCCGGTCCAGCCCGGCCCGGTGCGCCATGTCGTCCAGGTCCCGGAAGGGTTGATCTCGTCTGGCGGCGACCAGGCGCTCCGCCCCCTTGCGGGAGAGGCCGTGGACCAGCCGCAGTCCCAGGCGCAGGGCGGCCTTTCCCTCCCCGCCGGCTTCCAGGGTGCAGTCCCGGTCGCTGTGGCCGGCGTCCACGGGGCGTACCTCGACGCCGTGCTCCCGGGCGTCGCGCACCAGCTGGGCCGGCTGGTAGAAGCCCATGGGCTGGCTGTTGAGGAGGGCGGCGCAGAAGGCGGCGGGCTCGTGGTGTTTCAGCCAGGCCGAGACGTAGACCAGCAGGGCAAAGCTGGCGGCGTGGGACTCCGGGAAGCCGTATTCCCCGAACCCCAGGATCTGGCGGTAGATGCGTTCGGCGAACGCCGGTTCGTAGCCCCTTTCATGCATCCCCTCCATGAGTCTGATCCTGTAGGACTCCAGCCCGCCGCGCCGTTTCCAGGCCGCCATGGCGCGGCGCAGCCGGTCGGCGTCCCCCGGGGTGAACCCGGCCGCCACGATGGCCAGTTTGATCACCTGCTCCTGGAAGATCGGCACGCCCAGGGTGCGGCCCAGGACCTCGCGCACCGCCTCGGAAGGGTAGACCACGGGCTCGGTGCCCCGGCGCCGGCGCAGGTAGGGGTGCACCATGTCCCCCTGGATGGGGCCGGGCCGCACGATCGCCACCTCGATCACCAGGTCGTAGAAGTTTTCCGGGCGCAGTCTCGGCAGCATGGACATCTGGGCCCGGGACTCGATCTGGAACACGCCGACGGTGTCCGCCCGCTGAATCATCCGGTAGACCGCCGGGTCTTCGGCCGGCAGGCCGGCCAGGGTCCAGCGTCTGCCCCTGAATCCCTCGATCAGGCCGAAGGCGCGCCTTATGGCCGAGAGCATGCCCAGCCCCAGGATGTCCACCTTGAGCAGACCCAGGGTCTCCAGGTCGTTCTTCTCCCACTGGATGACGGTGCGCTCCGGCATGCTGGCGTTCTCCACCGGCACCAGTTCGTCGAGCCGCCCCTGGGCGATGACGAAGCCGCCGACGTGCTGGGACAGGTGGCGCGGGAAACTGCGCAGCTGGTCGCACAGGACCACCAGCCGCCGGATCACCGGGTTGTCCGGGGAGAAGCCCGCCTCGACCAGGGCATCCGGCCGGATGCCGCTGCTGCGGCGCCACCCGGCCACGGCGGCGATCAGGGCCTCGATCTGTTCCGGCGACAGTCCCAGTGCCTTGCCCGCGTCCCGCAGGGCGCTTTTCGTTCGATAAGTGATGACGGTGGCGGCCAGTGCCGCCCGCTCACGGCCGTACTTGTCGTAGATGTACTGGATCACCTCCTCGCGCCGCTCGTGCTCGAAGTCCACGTCGATATCCGGCGGCTCATTGCGCTCCCTGGAGATGAAGCGCTCGAACAGCAGGTTCATACGCGAGGGGTCGACCTCCGTGATGCCCAGGCAGTAGCAGACCGCGGAGTTGGCCGCCGAGCCCCGGCCCTGGCAGAGGATCCCCTGCGCCCGGGCGTGGCGGACAATGTCCCAGACGGTGAGGAAATAGGGCTCGTAGCCAAGTTCGGCGATCAGGGCCAGTTCGTGTTCGATCTGCCTGCGTACCTTCCCGGGACAGCCTTGGGGCCAACGCGCCCTGGTACCTTGCTCCGTCAGCCGGCGCAGCCAGGCACGGGGTGTGGTGCCGGGCGGGGTCACGTCATCCGGGTATTGGTAGGACACTTCGTTCAGGGAAAAGCGGCAGCGCTGTGCCAGGCGCTGGGTCTCGTCCAGCAGTTCGGCGGGGTAGAGCGCAGCCAGGTCGTCCAGGCGGCGCAGGTGCCGTTCGCCGTTGGACAGAAGCTCGTGACCCAGTTGTGCCACCGGCCGGTTCAGGCGGATGGCCGTGAGCAGGTCCCCCAGGGCGCGCCGGCCGCGCCGATGCATGCGGACGCCGCCGGCGGCGACCCTTGGCAGACTATATTTCCGCGCCCATGCGGCGGTCTGTTCCAGGCGCCCGGCATCCCGGCCGTCACGCAGCAGTTCCACGGCCAGCCAGCCCTGTCCGGGAAACGTCCCGGCAAACCACTGGACCTGTTCCGGTGCTTCCCGGAGACGCGGCAGCAGCAGGGCCAGGCAGTGGGACAGGTCTTCCTGCAGGTCCCGGCGGTGCAGGGTATAGCTGCCCTTGGCGGCACTGCGCCGTCCCCGGGTGATCAGCCGGCAGAGCTGTCCGTAACCGGTCCGGTCGGTGGCCAGCAGCACCAGATCCGGCCCGTCGACCAGCCGCAGTTCGGCGCCGACGATGAGTTTGAACCCCAGCTCGCGGGCCTTCTCGTGGGCTCGCACCACCCCGGAGACCGAGCATTCGTCGGTGATCGCCAGGGCCGAGTAACCCAGGGCGTGGGCTTGTGCCACCATTTCCTCCGGGTGGGATGCGCCCCGCAGGAAGCTGAAGTTGCTGAGGCAATGGAGTTCGGCGTAGCCGATCATCAGTCGAAAAGCCCATGCAGATACCACCCCCCCGAGCGGCGGTCCCGGAACACCCACAGCCTTTCGCCGGCCGGGTTGCGGGCCACGAAGTAGTCCCGCGCCACGTCGCATCCGTCCCACCAGCCGGTCTCGATGCGCTCCGGCAGGTGCTCCAGTTCCAGTCTGCCGCCGTAGTCCGGCCTTTGTTCGCGCACCCCGAGGGGGCAGGGGGGATCCAGCAGCCACAGCGGATGCCGCCGTTCATCGGTATCGTCACCTTGTCCCGTGCCGGGGCCGCACCAGCGCCAGGCACGTTCCGGGCGGTAGTCGGGGACGGTGGACAGGCCCTGTACCCGGGCATCGCCCAGGCGGTTGCGCAGGCGTTCCAGGAAGGCCCCGTCTTCGGCGTCGGACGGGTTCCGCAGCAGGTCGGCGGTCTGTTCCTCGAAGTGGAGCCAGCCGGTCACTGTCAGGCCCATGGCTACCACGGGTTCGGGCAGTCGCACCCGTTCGATGCGCTCGCGGAAAATATCCAGCATGTGTCCGGCATCCCGGGAGGGTTTAAGCAGGCCTTGTCGGAATTCCGTGGCGGCGGCCTCGCGGTGTTCGAGGCGCCATGTCAGGTGCTGGGTGGCGGCGCCGCGGCCCAGCAGGTAACCGCACAGGGTGATGATCAGTCGTTGTGCCGGGAAGGCCAGCGCCGTGTGATGAGTGATTTCTCCCGGAAGCTCCAGCCGTTGTTCGAAACGGTCCGGCGGTTGCCACGGCGGGCGCGGGTCCGGGACGCTTCCCAGCAGGCGGTCGAACAGCAGGATCAGCCGTGGGCCGGTGCGGCGGGCCAGTTCCGCCCGGGGCAGGGTCAGGCATTCGCCGATGCTGTTCAGGCCGATGTCGTCGATCAGGGCGCGGACTTCGGGGTTGCGGGTCAGTTGGGCCAGCGCGATGTCGTTGATCTGCCGGCGGAGCGATTCCGGGGTTTGGGCTGTCGCGCCCGGCCGGGTGCGTGCCAGCAGACCGGCGGCCGTCGGCGTCGGCGCCACGGCGCGCCGATATTGGTGGCCAAGCTGATCGAGTTCCCGGTCCAGCAGCCGGGACAGGGGCTCCAGACCGCCGAACAGGCGCCGGCTGGCGCCTGTCTCCAGCAACAGGGTCAGGGGCTCAAAAGCGATGCGGGGGCTGAACTGGTAGGCCCAGAGCGCCAGTCCCTGAAGGGCCGAAGCCTCATCCGCCTCGCTGCGCGGCAGCACCCGCAGGCCGGCGTGCAAGGCCAGGGCCGCCTGCACCGGCAGCCCCGGGCAAATACCCTGGGCTGCCGCCACCGCATTGCAGCGTGAAATGGTCTCGCGACCCCTGTGGGACCGGCTGATGGCCAGGGCAATTTCCCTGTCCAGGCCAACCGTGAGGATTTCAATCGGCAGCTGGGGAAAATAAAGGGCCGTCCAGAGCACAGGGGCCGCCTTTCACAGCCGGATCAGGCAGCGCCCGCCGCCCCAGCCGCCGCGGCGTTTCAGCACTTCCACGTCGAGCCCGGCGGCGGTGGGGACAATCCGCAGGCGCAGTGCGGCCGGTGAATTCTGCCGGATGGCGCTTATGGGGCGAAACAGTATGCCCAGGCACCCGCCCTGTTCCGCCGCCAGCTGCAGGCGGCGCAGGGGGGCGGTTTCCAGGTGCTCGAACCAAGCCATCACCGCGGCGCAGGCACTGGAGCGCATCGCCTGCTCCGCCGCCCACAGACGCTGTGCGTGCGATGCCTCCCGTATCACCAGGACCCTCTCCATTTGCACTCCCCGGGCTGCGAGCGCCGGTGCATAGGGCAGGTGCGGCGGCGCGGTCCAGAGCAACCAGCGTTCCGTTCTGCTCAGGCGGGACAGGGCCGGCATCAACAGCGGCAGACCGCTGTGGCGGTTACTCAGCAGTTCCGTCAGCGCCCCGCGGGGCCAGCCGCCGATCAGGGCATCAAGGGATTCCCAGCCGGTCGGCTCGACGCTTTCGACGGCGGCAACACCTTGCCGGCCGCGCCAGAGGGCGCCGCGTTTCACCAGTTTTTCCAGGCTGACGTTGGTCATGATCAGAGGGACGGGTATTCCTGCCCGGTGTTGTGAACCGGGCATCATTTTTAGAGAGCGATAGAGAACAAGTATAGAACAAAAGAGCTGTTTGTCCATCCCCTGCCACATAAACCAAGGGGTTTGTACCGATATAGAAGACGCGACGAGGCCGGGAAGGTCAGCACTCCATGATTGACTAAAAGATTGGTTTTTGTAACATAATGGCCATTCGTAACATGTCTGCATTTCGATGCTTAGCTATGGAGCGAACAACCGACAATACAGCCATCAGCCAGCCGGGTTTGGCTTTGGTTGCGGTGTCCTTCAAGGAACGCCTGCTGAAGCAAGTGCTGGAATTGGTGGGACTCCCCCCCGTGGCACTGAGGTTGTGGGACGGAACCACGGTTGCCCCGGTTGAAGAACCGGAATACACCCTGACGTTTGAAGACCCGCGAAGCCTGCTGGGTGTTCTGGTCAATCCCGAACTCTATTTCGGTGATGCCTACAGCAGCGGCAGCATCACCCTCGAAGGGGATCTCGTGGGCTTCCTGGAAGCCGTGAGCCGCGGATTACACCGTGCGTCGCCGCCGGGCCTGCTGCGACGATTGCTCTGGCGTTGGCAGGGGCGTGCGCGGATCAACAACCTGTCGGGCTCCAAAGAGAATATTCAAACCCATTACGATATCGGCAACGACTTCTACCGGCTGTGGCTGGATGAGGCCGCGATGCAGTACACCTGCGCCTACTATCCAAGCCCGGACGTCGACCTGGAAACGGCGCAGATTGCCAAGCTGGACCATGTGTGCCGCAAGCTGCGGCTCAAGCCCGGTGACACCGTGGTGGAGGCAGGCAGCGGATGGGGCGGTCTGGCGCTGCACATGGCAAAGGCCTACGGTGCGAAGGTGCGCTCCTACAACATCTCTCATGAGCAGATCCTTTATGCCCGGGAGCGCGCCGAAGCCCTCGGTCTCAGCGACCGGGTGGAGTTTGTCGAGGATGATTATCGAAACATCGACGGCAGGTACGATGTGTTCGTGTCAGTGGGCATGCTGGAGCACGTGGGTGTCTACAATTACCGGGCGCTTGGGGAGATTATCGACCGGTCGCTGGAACCGGATGGCCGCGGGCTTATCCATACCATCGGCCGCAACCGTGCCCGTCCCATGAACCCCTGGATCGAACGGCGAATATTTCCGGGTGCCTATCCACCGACGCTGGGGGAGATGATGGAGATCTTCGAGCCCAGAAGTTTTTCGATACTGGATGTGGAGAATATCCGCCTGCACTACGCCCGGACTCTCGAACAGTGGCTGGAGCGGTTCGAGGACAATGTCGGTCCAATCACAGAGATGTATGATCCCGATTTCGTCCGGGCCTGGCGCCTTTACCTGGCCGGCTCGATCGCCTCATTCAGAACCGGTACGCTGCAGCTGTTCCAGGTGGTGTTCACCCGCCACGAGAATAACGTCATCCCCTGGACCCGTGACTATATCTATCAGGCAGAGGGCCATAAACTGTCCTCATGAGGGGAGGCTGTTCCGGTAGGTGCCGAACGAAATCATAGTCTTGCAGATCTTCGTTTCGACCAGTCCGGACCCCGCGCCACGAGATAGACCCCTGACACGGCTATTACCATGCCGCCAACGGCCAGCATGTCGAGCCGTTCGTCGAACAGCAGCCAGGCCATGATCGCGGTTACCGGAGGCGTCAGGTAAAAGTAACTGGCCACCTTGGCTGCCGCGCCTTCGCGTATCATCAGCATCAGCAGCAGAATGGCGGTAATCGAAAGCCCGAATACCAGCCAGAGCAGGGAGAGTATGAACTGGGGTTCCCAGAGGATCTTACCGGTTTCGAACATGAAGGAGAGGGCGGTCATGATCAGGGCAGTGGACAGGAACTGGTAGAAAGCCCCGGTCAGCAGGTTGACACCCGAGCAGTGGCGTTTCTGATAAAGGGTGCCCAGGGATATTCCGATCAGCGCGATCAGGGCGTAGAGCAGGGCATCCGGTCCATAGGCCGCGGAACCTGTTCCCTGCCCCCGGTTTGCCAGTACCATTGCCACGCCCACGAGCCCCAGCAACAAACCACCCCCCTGGACGGCATTGATCCTTTCACCGAGCCAGCCGCGGGCAATGACTGCGGTGAGGATCGGCTGGAGTCCCACCAGGAGAGAGATCAGCCCCGCGGGCATGCCGGATTTGATGGCTGAAAAGACACCCCCCAGATAGGAGGCGTGGACCAATGCGCCCACCACCATCGAATGAAGGGCACCCCGCTTGTCGGGCCAGCGGCCATTGAATATCCGGATCAGCAGCAGAAAGGCCCCAAGCGTTATGTACATCCGGTACATCAGCAGGGTGAAGGGTTCGGCGTAGGGGAGCCCGTACTTGGCCCCGATGAAACCGGTCGACCAGAGCAGCACGAATGCGACAGGGATCAACCCCAGCAGCTTGCGTTTGTCCGGCATCGAACTCGGCATCAGGAATTTATTGGAACTGCAGCCTGCGTTAAGCGAAGCGAAACGCGGGTTAAAAACGAATCCCTGCTGCCGACCGTCGGCATAGGGCCTGTTAACACCATGTGCGTATCCGCATGGTGTTAACAGGCCCTAGGAAAACGCATTTTCTCCGAGAACAATATGGAAATTGCCCGCCAGAGCGCCTTCCTCGATTTCGTCCGCCGACAGTAAAGGCACTATGAGGCTGGCCCTGGCACGGGGGTCACGCACCCGGTTCAGCAGGAAATCCCTTTCGTTGGCCGGTTCGCCGGCCACGTACATCTGGGTGGTCAGGTCATCGAAATCCCAGCTGCGGACCTTGAAATGGATATGGGGCGTGCGTCCTGGATAGTGCACCGGTCTGATGGTGCGGAAGCGAAACTCACCACTTTTTTCGGTCTCCATAAGGCCGTATCCCTGGAAGTTGGGATCCGCAGCGTTGCCGGCATCCAGTCTGTGGTGATATCGGCCCATGGCATCACACTGCCAGATCTCAACCCGGGTGTCGGGCACCGGACGCCCCCTTTCATCCGTTACCCGGCCGAACAGATGCAGCACCGTTCCCTTGGCGGGACCCGGTCGGCCTGCCACCTCGACCAGATCATTGTCTGCATCCAGCGGGAGATGCTCCGGGTAGAAGGGGCCTTCAGACTGGCGGGGGGTTCGGATTTTCCCGGTTCCGGCAAGCGACGGGCAGGCCACTGTCGCCGCCAGGGAAGTGCCGGCCAGCAGCAAACTGCGTCTTGATATCAGACTGTTATTGGACATAGGGATCTCCTTTTTGTGAGCCTTGAATGCTCGCGAACGGTTTCCGGCTAAACCGCCGCTTCCAGCGGTGCTTCGCGCTCGAGCTTCATCTGTTCGACTATCCAGTCATGGAAGGCCTTCATCCCATGGGTCATTCTCCGGCGTTTCTGATAGGAGAGGTAGAAGGCCCGCTCAGACTCAAGCTTCAGGTCGAAGGGTATGACCAGCAGACCGTATCTCAGTTCCCGTTCCACCAGTCCCCGGTCCGTGAGGGCCACGCCCAGACCCTCGATGGCGGCGCTGATGGCAAGGGCGGTGCTGGAGAACGTCAATGAGTTTTCGGTGGAGGAGCGGTGAATCCCTATGCCATCCAGGAGTTCGTACCAGTCCTGGCCCCGGGTCGATACGTGAAGCAGGCACTGGTGCTGCAGATCATGGGGTTTCTCCAGGGGGTTTTCCTGTTCCAGGAGCTGGGGACTGCAGACGACCACCATGGATACCCCCCTGAGAAAAACGGATTCCGCATTTTTCCTTTCACTGCTTCCCTGGTAGATCGCCATATCCGTATCCGAGTGGACGAAGTCCGTTTTGCTGTTGGTGGCATGCAGACGCAGTTCCACATCAGGATGCTGTTCCTTGAATTCACTGATCCGGGGTACCAGCCACCGGGTAAGAAATGCCGGTGCCACATCGATATTGACGGCGCTGACGTTGGGACGGGCCATCAGGCGGCGGGTCGCAGCTTCGATCTCGTCAAGGGCATGTTCCACGGATGCCAGGTATTTTTCCCCGGCGGCGGTCAGCACCACCCGCCGGTTGACCCGTGTGAACAGGGGAAGCTTCAGAAATGCCTCCAGGGACTTGATCTGGTGGCTGATTGCCGAGGGGGTGACATGCAGGGCCTTGGCAGCCTGGTTGAAGCTGCCGAGACGGGAGGCTGTTTCAAAGCTGCGCAGGCAGGTTAGCGGCGGAAGGCGTCTGATCTTGAGCTCCTTTTTAATGAAATAAATTCAACTGTTTAGTGAAAAACTATCGTTTGTATTATTCGAGATGTCAAATATCATATATCTAAGCGGAAGTGATAGGTCCAACAAATTAAAGTAGTTTTTGTAAGCTTATTTAATAATTTCGTGAATGCCGGCGGTAAATCCATGCCGGTTCAGTTTAAATCAGATAGATGAATTAATTAAGGGTAGTATCATGGACAAGTCTGTCATTAAGGACATCCATTTCAACGAATATGGCCGGGTAGACACCGATTATTACATTGCCGTAGCCAAACACGAGCGCAGCAAGGCGATTGCCGAGTTGGTGGCAGGCGCCCGCAAAAAGCTGAAAAGCCTTTTCAGCCACGAGGGTTCTCTTCCTCTGCATACCTGAGGCAGCTGCTTACCTGTACGCGCCGATTCTCATCGGTGCGTGTGGGTCTACAAGCGTGTATCCGTTTTTTCCGTAAATGATCCGCCAGGTTCCCGAGACCTGACGGGTGGCAGTGCCGTCTTTACTTCACGGGAACCGTTTCCCCTGAATATTGCTGCTTACCCATTTGGGCCGGTCAGTTTTGATTGCGGTACAACCGTAAGAGCGCTTCCGTTAGAATCAGGTATCCTTGCCACCTGATTCGGGAGGCGGTCCTTTTGGTCGTTTGGCTCCAGTTCGCTGTCTGCGTGATCCTCATCGGCATCGCCGGCACCAGGCTTGCGCACTACGCCGATGCCATCGCGGAAAAAACCGGGATGGGCGGTACCTGGATAGGGGTGGTGCTTCTCGCTTCCGTCACCTCGCTTCCCGAACTGGCCACCGGCATCAGCTCGGTCACCGTGGCCGGCGTACCGGATATCGCGGTCGGGGATATCCTGGGCAGCTGTGTATTCAACCTCTTCATACTCGCCTTTCTGGAGGCGATGACCCGCAGCGAATCGATCTACCGGAAGGCCAGCCAGGGCCACATTCTCACTTCCGGCTTCGGTATCATCCTGATCGGTATCATCGGCCTGGGCATCATCATGTCGGGGGGCGACAACAGGTTCGCCGTTGGGCATGTGGGTATCTACAGTATCGTACTGCTTGGCTTCTATATCTTTTCGATGCGGACGGTATTCCGCTTCGAAAAGCAGCTGGCGCAGGAGTTGAGCGGGCAGATCGAGGAAAACTACGCCCACATGACGCTGCGCCAGACGGTACTGCGCTATCTGGCGGCGGCTATGGTCGTGGTGTCGGCGGGCATCTGGCTGCCCTTTGTCGGTGCGGAGCTTGCCGTCCAGATGCAGTGGAACGAGAGCTTTGTCGGAACCCTTTTCGTGGCCTTCGTTACCTCTCTGCCGGAGATGGTGGTAACCATTGCCGCCGTGCGCTTGCAGGCACTGGATATGGCAGTGGGCAATGTGCTCGGAAGCAACCTCTTCAACACGGTGATCATCGCCGTGGATGACCTTTTCTACCTGCCGGGACCCTTACTCGCCGATGTCAGCCAGAGCCACGTCGTTTCAGCCTTTGTGGCCATCGTGATGACGGGGGTTGTGGTGGTCAGTCTCTTCTACCGCACCCGCCGGATGCGCCACATCGTCAGCTGGTCGGGCCTGACACTGGTGGCACTCTACTTTCTGAACGCCTATTCCCAATATCAATGATCTCTGCGTTCCAGTCGGCCGGACAGCAAAGCATGTCCCAGATTTTTTGCTACATTGTTTTACTGACTCTGAGCCTTTCAGCAGGGGCATCGGACGATATCTTTCCGGAGGGTCTCGAAGCGCGGGTAGCCAGGGTGAGTGACGGCGAATTGCGTTTTCTGGAGTCCCCTCCGCAGGCGCCTGTTCATTACCATTACAATGAGATCGAAATAACCGAGTCGAGTCTGATCCACGGCTGGGTGAGGTTGCGACAGTGCCACTACAATCTGGATCCCGTGCCGGAACTCGAAATCGTTTACAGCCCTGAACGCATAAGGGATCTGAAGATCCTGTCCGCTGACAAGGTGGGTGAATCCAGGGTTTCCGGGCCGAAGATTCAGATTTCTGAAATAGCGCGCGGCGGTCAGATCTGTATCAGTGCGGAGTCCCGCGCACTGCGGCGGCAGGGGGGTAATCGCTATATGCTGCAGAACGGTCCGTACATGAGGCGCTTCCTGGATGGATACTATCCCATGCAGATCAGCATGCACCTGTCGCTCCCGGAAACGATAAGGCTGATGGAGGCTGAGCCGAAGAGTCAACCCGGGATGGAGGTGGATATTCGGGAGCAATCAGCAAGCCTGAAAGGCTGGTTCGAGGGTATCCTGTATACCCGCTTCTGGATGTGCAGTCTCACCGGCCCGGATTGCCCGTAGCGGTGGTTAAAAACAGCGGGTTTACGATTAATATACCGCCAACCGCCAACCGCCAACCGCCAACCGCCAACCGCCAACCGCCAACTGTATTACAACTGCTCCTCCACCAGCGGCGTCAGTTCCTCGATCTGGTGAGACACACCCACGGCATCCTCCACGTTCAGCTGAAATGCGATGCCCGTGTATTTTTCATCCATGTGCCCGGCGTTGTCGATGGCCTCGATAATTTTGCGGCACATGTGCTCCTCAACCAGGAAAAAAATAAGTTCGGTGCTGGTTCGCAGGGAGGCGCCCAAGAATGTCTTCAAAGGATCCAGTCCTTCACCCTTTGCATGACCGATAATGGTTGCTCCTGTTGCGCCCGCATCCCGGGCGGCGGCAACCAGGTCATTGGTCCACTTTTCATCAGTAAGTGCAACGATCAGTTTGAATCTCATCGGGGTCGCCCTTGGCGCTACCTGTCATGGTGTTTAGGGAGCAGTTCAGGTGGAGTA
>JAHEHQ010000305.1 GCA_024644505.1 Gammaproteobacteria bacterium | reverse complement strand
AGGGTGTGAAATATGCCTGCAAACCCAAACTCCACCCATAGCAGGCTCAACAGCAGACAGAACTCGAAAAGATTGTCGGACGACCCTGTTTTCAGAAGTTCCAGCACCACTGTCAGACTGACCGCGAACCAGACGAGTGCACCCCGTATCCAGGGGTGGAGAAATTGGAGGTCTCTGTGGATCAACAGGCCATCTCCACGCTGCTTGTTCTGGTCCGAATACGATATGGGGGTTCGTGGTGCTGCACCGGCGGACCCTTCCCGTATCTGTGGAATGAGTATACCTTTAGCAGCCTGATAACTATAAATGGGTGCCCATGCCCTATACTCCGCGAAAAAGTTATGCGATCTTGTTAGGCCAGTACCAAACCGGGGAGAGAATAAATGAAAACATTGAGAAATCTGTTTGCCATCGTCGGCCTGTTTGCGGTTCTCGCTGTGGGTGCGCTCTTCTACCATGTTTTCTCCGCCACCCGGGATTTCGATCCCGATGCCTTCAACCTGTATCAGGAATTTGCCGCCAAACTCCTCGAGACCGGCGACCTGGCCGATGCCTTCGTATGGGCGGTGCCGGTGGCCGAGGGTGTGGAGGTGGAAGACGTCAAGGATTCCATGAAGAGTCTGGCGGTGGAGCGGAATTTTCTGTTCGTGGCCGAATCACCCTTCTACAAGCAAGCGGAAGCGGTGACCGGCGAGAAGTTTCGCCACGTGGCTTTCATGCAGTTCTGCGATGTGCGCGTGGGCATCGCGATGCTGAACCACAATAATGCCTACTCCGCGTTCATGCCCTGCGTGATCAGCGTGGTAGAGCATGAGGACGGGAGCCTCTGGCTCTATTCCATGAATATGGACTTCCTGATCCATGGTGCCAGGGAACTGCCGCCGGAACTCAAGGCCAGCGCCCTGAAGGTTCGGCGGGCGATGCGGGATCTCATGGAAGGTGCCGCGGCAGGGGATTTCTAAGCAACCTGAACAATTCCGCCCAATCGGGGTTTCCTCGTTATCGATGCCCGGAAGAGAGGGTGTGCGTCGTGGAATCGGTTGCACGGCGTTTTCGTTTCTCCGGTTCCGGGGAAAGCCGTAAGGGCATATGGCAGGCCTGTTGTGGACCCTTGCGGGCCGCAGAATCAGGGCCCGCTAACGTTAATAAATTAGAAATATTTAATATATCTTCGGCGACTTGAATTGTTCGCTGGAACTCCATAAAGTGCTGGTTCGATTCTGGTGTGCTGTCTCATGCAGGTCGACGTTTTCGCCAACCTGTATGAGACAGCACACTTGCAGCGTCAATCGTAGAAACAGCTGAAGATTTCATCGCTGTCGCAGCGATACAAACCCTAATCCCCTATCGACCAGATCAAGGAACAGCATCATGAGCACTACACGCGATATTGTTGTACTGAGCGCAGTCCGCACCGCCATTGGAGGCTACGGAGGCAGTTTGAAGGGCGTGACACCCGTTGACCTCGCGGCAACCTGCGTCAAGGAGTCCGTCAGTCGGGCGGGGGTCGACCCGGCGGACGTTGGCCACACCGTCTTCGGCAACGTCATTCACACCGAAGCCCAGGATATGTATCTGTCCAGGCTGGCCTCCGTCAAGGGCGGATTGCCGGTGGAAACCCCGGCCTTCACCCTGAACCGGCTCTGCGGCAGTGGCCTGCAGGCTATCGTATCCGCGACCCAGCAGATCGAGACGGGACATTGTGACATAGCCGTGGCCGGCGGCGCCGAGAACATGAGCCGTTCGCTTTATGCGAACACCGCCATGCGCTTCGGTGCCCGTATGATGGATTCCACCATGATCGACATGATGGTGGGCGCGCTTACCGATCCGTTCGACAAGGTGCACATGGGCATCACGGCGGAAAACATCGCTGAGAAATGGGGTATCAGCCGGGAAGACCAGGATGCACTCGCGGCGGAGTCCCACCGACGTGCTGCGGCGGCCTGGGAGGCCGGTCACTTCAAAGACCAGATCGTACCTGTCGAGCTCAAGAGCCGTAAAGGCACCACTCTGTTCGAAAAGGATGAGCATTTTCGTTCGGACGTGACGTTGGAAGGTTTGGCCAAAATGAGACCGGCTTTCAAGAAAGACGGATCGGTAACCGCCGGCAATGCATCCGGCATCAACGATGCGGCATGCGCGGTTGTGATAGCCGCCGCGGAAACCGCAGAGGCCAAGGGTCTCAAGCCCATGGCTCGCCTGGTCGGGTACTCACACGCCGGCTGTGAGCCGGCCTATATGGGTATCGGGCCCGTACCTGCCGTAAAACGTTTGCTCGATCGCACCGGCCTGAGTATTGCCGACTTCGACGTCCTGGAGGTCAACGAGGCGTTTGCCGCGCAGGCACTTGCGGTATGCCGGGACCTGGACCTGCCCATGGACAAGACCAACCCCAACGGCAGCGGCATCTCCCTGGGCCACCCGATCGGAGCTACCGGCGCGATCGTCACCACCAAGGCCCTCCACGAGCTGGTGCGAACCGGTGGTCGCTATGCACTGGTTACCATGTGTATCGGCGGCGGCCAGGGTATCGCGGCGGCTTTCGAACGGGTTTAATTGCCGCTTCTTCCGTCACCTCGGGATAGCGCGGCCTGGCAATCCCGGTGACGGAAAAAACTTCATGGGCACTCCTGCCTTTTCCAGGCAGGGTGCCCTTTTTTGTTTTATACAGCGCCTGATCACAGGACTTAATTGAGGCATCCGCCATGCTGAATTTTATAAGTTCACTATTTTCTTCGGAGGAGGAGAGGGGCGACGGGCTGAGCAAACGCCTAATCGATGCCGCAATCGAACGGGCAGTGGATGGCACCGATCAGCGGTTGCGCGGCTTTGGCGATTACAGGAAGCGCCTGAGGGCTTCGGTGGAGACTGCGGTAGCCTATGTAATGGATTTTGTGGATACCCTCCCGGAACCCGCGGAGATCAGCCCCGGAACATACAACAGCGATGCTCGCCTGCGTACCTTTTTCGCTTCCGCCGACCGCATGCGGGAGGTATTCGGCGGCTTCACGGCAGTGGATGTTTATTTGGAAAATAAACAGGGTCTCAAGCCCGAGAGAGTATATGGTCTGCTCATGATGGAGTGGCAGGAGAAGCAGGTGTTGGGAATGGAACTGCAGAACGAAATCGTGAGACGGGATGTGTTGCAGGTGACTTACAATTTTTTCAACCATGTTTTCATTGGCCCGACGGATGACGAAGAGGAAACACGGTGGGAACTGAAAAAGCGGGCGTTCGATTTCATGGTGGAGCAGGCGCTCGAGCGGATCGTGAAAGCCCAGGGAAAACGGGGTCAGCTCAAGGAGCAGAAGCGACTGCTGGAACAGAAGCTCGAATTGATGAAGGCGGGCGACTGGGGGTTCCGTGCCCTGCAGGCTGGTAGTGGCGACCCGAGCCCGGATCCTGCACCCCTTGAAAAAGATATCGATACCATTGAAAGCAGCCTGCAAGGGCTTTCAGCAGATTCAGGCAGCGTCGAAGGAAACTTTGATCATATCAACGAGACGCTGGGCAACCCTGCCGCCTGTCTTTCCAGGCGGGATCTCAGTATCACCCTGGATGACATGCTGGTGAAGCGTGATCCGAATGCCGGTGGTCGCTTGAACCAACTGGACCTGCTCGAGTTCTATTCCGCGAACGGGGAGCGGTGGATCGCACTCAATGGTTGGATCGCCACCTCGGATCTTCCCCGCAAGAAAGATTTCCTGGATGAGGCGTCGCGTTATCTCGGATAGAGCTAGTCAGCCGGAAAAGACAGGGCCTTATACCCGTTGGCGGGTGTCGGCAACATGGATGTTGCCGTCAAGCGTACATGGATGTATTTACAGCGTCCCGCGGACGGGTATAAGGCCCTGTCTTTGTGCGCGTGGATTCAAGACCATCTATTCACAACTATTGGACTCCAGCCCCGCCTCGGCCATGGCCACA
>JAHEHQ010000304.1 GCA_024644505.1 Gammaproteobacteria bacterium | reverse complement strand
ACCCGCGTGCTCACGGAAGCAGCGGTGCGCGGCTCCAACGACACCCTGGTGGGTCTGAAGGAAAACGTCATCGTCGGCCGGCTGATCCCGGCGGGAACGGGACTGTCCCACCACAACGAGCGCAAGAGCCGTCGGCAGGAAGAACTGCAGACCGACGAAGAAGGCAAGGTGGAAATGGGTGCCGACGAGGTCGCAGAGGCGATCAAGCAGGCGCTCAATACGGCGGATAACTGATTACATCCCCTCTCCCTCTGGGAGACGACTGCATGAATGCAGTCGTCTCCTTCTCCCTGGGGGAAAAGCGGCATCTTGTTCAAAATGTGGTTCTTCCCTTGACCCAGTGGGTAGATCACCGTTGTAGGGCCGAATTCATTCGGCCAACAGCCGGTGTTGATTCTAATCAACAATCAGGTCGAATGAATTCGACCCTACGGCTTTGCTGACAGAGGGAATACTTTTTTCCCTGAGGGAGAAGGAACAGTTCTTTCGAAACCCACCAGAATCGTTGATGACTTCCCGGTATCCTGTTGACACGGGCCGGCAACCCCCGTAGAATTCGCCGTCTAATTCGGGTCGGCCTCGTGCCGGCCTGTCGTTTCTTGAGCAGCCTTCAGGGCATACCAGGCCCTGTTCAAAGGTTACTTGCAGACAATTGACGCTTCCCGACGTGGCACATTGCGTGTTGGGGTGAGAACGGTTGTCTGTTCTGCAGCGGTTGGGGAGGCGAAAGCCCGGCCCCGGTGACGGAAAAACAGATGGCAACAATCAATCAGTTGGTGCGCAAGCCCCGCAAGCGCAAACTCGAAAAAAGCAACGTGCCGGCGCTGGAAGCCTGCCCGCAGAAACGGGGTGTGTGTACCCGCGTTTATACCACCACGCCAAAGAAGCCCAACTCGGCTTTGAGGAAAGTGGCGCGTGTGCGGCTGACCAACGGTTTTGAAGTGACCACCTACATCGGCGGTGAGGGGCACAACCTGCAGGAACACTCCGTGGTCCTGATACGCGGCGGACGTGTAAAGGATCTTCCCGGCGTTCGCTATCACGTCGTTCGGGGCAGCCTGGACACCTACGGTGTCGAGAGCCGCCGTCAGGGACGTTCGAAATATGGAGCCAAGCGGCCCAAGGGCTGATTGGCGGCACTGAACACAGACTGAGTTAATAGTCATGCCTAGAAGACGAGTTGTATCGAAGCGCGAGATCCTTCCGGACCCCAAGTTCGGCAGCAAGCTCCTGGCCAAATTCATCAACATGGTGATGGTTGATGGCAAGAAGGCGGTTGCCGAAAAGATCCTCTACGATGCCCTGGACCGTATGGCTCAGCGCAGCACAGGGGAGCCGATGGAGCTTCTGGAAAAGGCACTGGAAAACGTCCGCCCCGTGGTCGAGGTGAAATCCCGCCGTGTCGGTGGCGCGACCTACCAGGTGCCCATCGAGGTGCGTCCGGTTCGCCGCAATACGCTGGCGATGCGTTGGCTGATCGATGCCGCCCGCAAGCGCAGCGAGAAATCCATGGCGTTCCGCCTGGCAGGTGAACTGTCCGATGCGGCAGAATCAAGGGGCTCGGCAGTAAAGAAGCGTGAAGACACGCACCGAATGGCGGAGGCCAACAAGGCATTCTCCCATTACCGCTGGTAAGGCCTTGCGGCTTTGCCCTGAATTTTTAGCTCTTTTACATTGTTGGACGGGAATTAGACGTGGCACGTAGCACTCCTATCGCGCGTTATCGCAATCTCGGGATCATGGCCCACATCGATGCGGGCAAGACCACCACGACCGAGCGTATCCTTTTTTATACCGGCGTGTCCCATAAGATCGGCGAAGTGCACGATGGCGCAGCCACCATGGACTGGATGGAGCAGGAGCAGGAAAGGGGCATCACGATCACCTCAGCTGCGACCACCTGCTTCTGGAGCGGCATGGATCAGCAGTTTCCCCAGCACCGTATCAACATTATCGACACACCCGGCCACGTGGACTTCACCATTGAGGTGGAGCGTTCCCTGCGTGTCCTGGACGGCGCCTGCGCCGTTTTCTGCGCCGTCGGCGGCGTGGAACCCCAATCCGAGACCGTATGGCGCCAGGCCAACAAGTATGGCGTTCCCCGTATTGCGTTCGTCAACAAGATGGACCGCATGGGGGCGAATTTCCTGCGCGTGGTCGAACAGGTCAGGGACAGACTGGGTGCCAACCCCGTGCCCCTGCAGATCGCCATAGGGGCCGAAGAGGACTTCAAGGGCGTAGTCGACCTGATCAGGATGAAGGCCATCATCTGGGACGAGGAGTCCCGCGGCATGAAGTACGATGCCCAGGAGGTCCCTGAAGATCTTCAGGCGCTGTGCGAAGAGTGGCGCGAAAAGCTGGTCGAGGCGGCTGCCGAAGCCAACGACGAGTACATGGAAAAGTACCTCGAGGGGATCGAACTCACCGTCGAGGAGATCAAGAAGGGCCTGCGCGCCAGGACGCTGGCCAACGAGATCACACCCATTCTGTGCGGCTCCGCCTTCAAGAACAAGGGTGTACAGGCGATGCTGGATGCGGTGATCGAGTTTATGCCCGCACCCACGGACGTGCCCGCCATCACCGGCATTCTGGATGATGGGGCGGAGACCGAGGCCACGCGCAGTTCCAGCGACGATGAGCCCTTTGCGGCCCTGGCCTTCAAGATTGCCACCGATCCCTTTGTCGGTAACCTGACCTTTTTCAGGGTCTACTCCGGCGTGCTCAAATCCGGGGACACGGTATACAACGCCATCAGATCCAAGAAAGACCGCATCGGTCGCATACTCCAGATGCACGCCAACTCCCGGGAGGAGATCAAAGAGGTGCGCGCCGGAGACATCGCCGCCGCCGTGGGTCTCAAGGATGTCACCACCGGAGACACCCTGTGTGACATCAATAATGTAATCACGCTGGAGCGTATGGAGTTCCCGGAGCCGGTGATCGCCGTGGCGGTGGAGCCCAAGACCAAATCCGACCAGGAAAAGATGGGCGTCGCCCTCTCGAAGCTGGCCCATGAAGACCCCTCTTTCCGGGTCACCACGGATGCCGAGTCCGGTCAGACCATCATCGCCGGCATGGGCGAACTGCATCTGGAGATCATCGTCGACCGCATGCGGCGTGAATTCAGCGTGGATGCCAACGTGGGCGCGCCCCAGGTGGCCTATCGCGAGACCATCCGCAAGACCATCGAGCAGGAAGGCAAGTTCGTGCGTCAGTCCGGCGGCCGCGGCCAGTACGGCCACGTCTATCTGCGCATCGAACCCCAGGAGGCGGGCACGGGCTACGAGTTCGTCAACGAGATCGTGGGTGGTGTGGTCCCCAGGGAATACATACCGGCGGTGGACAAGGGTGTCCAGGAGCAGATGGTAAACGGCGTGGTTGCGGGCTTTCCGGTAGTGGATGTCAAGGTAACCCTTTACGACGGGTCCTATCATGATGTGGATTCCAATGAAATGGCGTTCAAGATCGCCGGGTCCATGTGTTTCAAAGAGGGCGCGCTGAAGGCGAAGCCGGTGCTGCTCGAGCCCATCATGAAGGTGGAGGTAGTGACGCCCGAGGATTACATGGGTGACGTCATGGGCGACCTCAACAGCCGGCGCGGACTGGTTCAGGGGATGGATGACTCGCCTGCGGGCAAGCAGATTCGGGCGGAAGTGCCGCTGTCCGAGATGTTCGGGTATGCCACCGATCTGCGTTCCGCAACCCAGGGCCGTGCCACATACAGTATGGAATTTTCGAAGTACAACGAAGTACCGGCGAGTATCGCCGAGGCTGTCAGTAAGAGAACCAATTCGTAGGGGGGTATAACCATGTCCAAGGCAAAATTCGAACGCACAAAGCCGCATGTGAATGTGGGAACCATTGGCCATGTCGATCATGGCAAGACCACGCTGACGGCGGCGATTACCAAGATCATGGCGGAACTGCGTG
>JAHEHQ010000303.1 GCA_024644505.1 Gammaproteobacteria bacterium | reverse complement strand
ATGCGCCTTGGTGATTCAAAAGATTGGCGTGAAATGGCTGTTTTTTTATCGCTATGTTCGAACAGTTTTTTTTAAACTTCCTCACAGTGTTATGCCATCAACCGTGCAAACCCCCAGGAGTTTCTGCAATAGATGCAAGAAGGAACAAACGAGATATTATACCAAGCATTTTCAATAGCAGCGTGCGCTGAGCTGAAATCCCCTTGGCGCTTGGTTTCATTGCGACTCAAGCGGAGGGATGATAGATTGCCACCTGTTTTTCAAATGATCAGGGTGCGCCAGGGCACCCACTCCAAGGCCTCGTCAAGTACCAGAGTGTTCCACCCGGCTATCCAGTTTGCAGCCAAGATTAACACCAGTGGTGATTGCGGGTTGAGGCAACACCCTTTATTAACCGATTTGGGAGATTAGGATGACACAGAAGTTGAATGTATTGAAAACCCCGATTCTGGCCGCCCTGCTGGCGGTATCCGGGATGATCGGGTCGGCATCCGCCGATACGCCGATGCTGGGTGAATATACCACCAAGGACTTCTTGAGCGATTACTCGAAGCTTGCCCCTGTGGAAGGAGACAAGGATGCCTACAGGTACATTGACCCTGCCGTGGATTTCTCCAGGTACCGGAAGCTGCTGGTCGACCGCATCAAGGTCTGGTACAAAGATGAAGCCGATTACAAGGGCATAGACCCCGACGACCTCAATGCGCTCACCGACTATTTCCATCAGGCAATCGTCAAGGCGGTGGGGGATGACTACGCTGTCGTCAACGAGACCGGTCCGGACGTGCTGCGCGTACGCGTCGCAATAACCGACCTGGTGCCCAATAAACCCGAGGCATCGGTGGTCTCCCTGGCGGTTCCTTTCGCCTGGGTCGCGGATGCGGGCAGCGGGGCTGCCAAGGGAGAGGTTGGGAGTACGGCCTTCACCGGGCAGGCCACCATCGAGATGGAGGCCATGGACAGCGTCAGCAGCCAGCAGGTTGGTGCCTATGTCGACAAGGAGGTCGGTAAGAAATACCAATGGACCAAAGGCGTCAGCGAGGGCGTAAACAGTTATCTTGGCGCCTATTCCAGATGGCAATATACCCAGAAGGCGATGGATATCTGGGCCCAAAGGCTCAAGAAAACCCTCGACGAGCTTCGGGGAAATACGAAAAAGGCCGGTTGAGCCCGGATCGATCGCTTGTGGCGCTCCGCAGGGGGCCGCTGAAGGACCAGCGATTCCCTCGAGGCAGCAACGGACGGCGGGGGTAAGTAAAGCTTTCCGCATTCCCGGTGAATAGTGTTACAAACTGACGGGAATTCCAGGGCTGCGTTCTTGATACCGCACTGGCAGTCGATTCTTAATGGGAGAATGGCAATGAAAAGCATCAGAAAATTACTGTTAATCGGCTCGGGTCTCTGTCTGGTGATGGCGCAGCCCATCATGGCACAGCAGGGGGTGGTCGAGGGGTATTTCAAGTCCTCCGACGGGGCTCCCGTCAAGAGCGGCTCGGGGGATTGCGTGAGAGCGGCTTATAAGAACAGCACCGAATACCTCGAAGCGTGTGGTTACGAACGTTTCGTCGACAAAGCGGCCGCCGTCGAAACCAGGCAAACAGGCACCAGTGTCACGGTCGTGGAAACCGCGGGCGTGATGAAGAAAGGGGAAGTCGTGGCAGTCACGGAAGAGATGATCGAGGAAGTGGTCATCGGCAATGTCGAGTTTCCGTTCGACAGCGCCGAGCTGACCCCCGATTACAAGGCGGCCCTGGATGAAGCCTCCGATGCCCTTGCGCCCCACCGCGATCTTCTCCGCCAGGGCCTGGCGACGCTGAATGTCATAGGCTACACGGATTCCCGGGGAGCGGCGGAGTACAACCAGAAATTGTCCGAAATGCGGGCAAAGGCTGTTGCCGACTATATGGTGGAGCAGGTTCCCTCGCGCGCATCTTTCATCAATCCGATCGGCCGGGGTGAGGCGGATCCCATCGCCAGCAACGACACCGCGGAAGGTCGCCAGAGCAATCGCCGGGTGGTGATGCAGGTTATCGGAAAGTAACCGATATCCGTCGCGGCGCCGTTGGCGTCGTGTTCCGTATATCAGCAGGTGCTTGGGCACGAGCAACCGGGGAGGCAGCCTTGTTAGTCACTTTTTCCTGCCCTGCCTATGCGGATATCACCATGTTCGGTGATGTCGCACTCCAGCTGCTGAAAATGATGGGCCACAGTGGGACCGTGCCCAGTGCGCTGGCCTCGGAGGATGTCCTGCCTGCGCTGGCGCGACTGGAGAAGGCGGTTGCGGAGGATGCGCAGTCGGCGCCGCCCGGGGAACCCACTGAGGATGAGGATGGTGAGCCCATCGTCAGCCTCTCACATCGCGCCCTGCCTTTGATCGCATTGCTCAAGGCCGCAGCGAAGGCGGAGTGCCATGTAATGTGGGAGAGCAGCGGCGGTTCATGAGCCGTTCCCGTTTAACGGTTTTCGTCTCGGCAGTAACTTTCTGCCTGAACATCTCTGTGGGGACGGCTGTTGCCAACGATGCCGAGTTCGCGCTGCGTCCGGTCGATACGTCCAGCCCGCGTGCCACGCTGGAGTCCGCGCAGCAGGAGATGAAGCTGGCGTTCCAATCCTTTCTTCAAGGAAAAAAGAATATTCAGCAGTTCGTGCGGCGAGCCTCGAAAACCCTCGATCTGAGTGAGATCCCTCCTGCGCTGCGGGAAAGAGAGGAACTGGAGTCGATGTACCTTCTGATCGATATCCTGGATCGTATGGAGTCGATATCTCCGGAGGAACTGCCCGGGACAGACGAAGTGGCGAACAACAAACTGGATCGCTGGAATCTGCGCGATACGGATATCGTGATCACCAGAATAAAAGAAGGGCCGCGGGCAGGTGAGTTCCTTTTCTCCAGGGAAACGGTGGCCCGGCTGAAGGATTTTTACGAGCAGGTCAGGCAGTTTCCAAAAAGGGAGACTGCCATCATATCGGTGGAGGCCTACGAGTTTTACAGGAGTGGCGTCAACACCGTATTCTCTCCCTCCTTTATCAATGCGTTGCCGCGTTGGCTGCGAAAGGATTTTCTGGGAGAACCGGCCTGGAAATGGCCTGCCCTGCTCCTCCTGATGGCAGTTGTACTCACAATCGCAATGCTGCTGATTCGCCTGCGCCCGGTCAGGAGTGAGGTTCGGGATGATGACATCGGTTTGGAAGTGACTGTACGCCGACTTGCGGCCCCCATGTTCCTTGTCCTGGCATCCCTGTTCATCGGCTATTTCAGCACCAGACACCTCAGAATAACCGGCACCACGTTCGACATTTTGATTATAGGGACACGAATTCTGCTCATCCTTTCCGCAGCCTATATCCTGAACCTGGGTATCAAGCTGATGGGTGAGATCGTGATAAAGTCCATGCACACCAGACGGGCATCTTTCGACAGCCAGCTGGTGAGGCTGGGTTTCCGTCTGGCTTTCTGGATCATCACCCTCTTCGCGTTCACGATCATGGCAGAGAATATCGGGATGCCGGTTGCGGCCCTGGCGGCGAGCCTCGGCGTTGGCGGGCTGGCGGTGGCTTTGGCGGCCCAGAGCACCCTGGAGAACCTGGTGGCGGGGCTTACCATCTACGGAGATCGCCCGGTAAGGATCGGCGACCTGTGCTCGGTGGGCGGCACTTCCGGAAGGGTGGAGAGTATCGGCCTTAGATCCACCCGCCTGCGGACGTTCGAACGCACCTTGGTCACCATCCCCAACGCCGACGTTGCCAAGCAGGTTCTGGAGAACTTCAGTGTGCGTGACCGCATGCTGTTTCGCACCACCATCGGTCTGCGCTACGAGACCACACCCGATCAGATGCGCTATGTCCTGGGGAAACTGCGGGAACTCGCTTACGGACACCCAAAGATATTGGAAGAGGATATGCGCATTCGATTCTCAGGGCTCGGCGCCAGTTC
>JAHEHQ010000302.1 GCA_024644505.1 Gammaproteobacteria bacterium | reverse complement strand
GTTCTTCAGGGGACGGGTCAGGTGGTGATTGTGGTGGTGGAGATGGCGGGAGTTGCTGATTGACGAACCGCAGCATCTGATCTTTGACATCCTGACGCAGCTGGAGGTAACCGTGAAACTTGTTACGAGGTCTTTATTGCCAGGCTTTTTCCTGATAGGGACAGCCCTGTTCCCGCTCGGCGTTCCGGGCCAGGCGGGTACCGCAACGAAAACACCGGCAGTCGCCTCTGATACGGTCGTTGGCCGAGCCCTCGAGGCACCTGTCAACACCCGGGAGTTATCCGATAAATTCTGGTGGGACGATGCCTGGTACGATCGCGGCATACTTCCTGATCCTGTCAATTACGATGTTGTGGAAAAAGAGGTGACTTATATCAACCCCGCTGACAATACCGAGGTCCCTGCCATACTGTACCGGCCCAAGGATCCCGGAAAATATCCAGGCATACTTTTCCAGCATGGGCGCCGTGGTCTGGACGAACCTGTACAGCGCCTGCCACGGCGCATGGCCGCCAGGGGTTTCGTGGTCCTGGCCCCCGATGTCTATTCGGCGCGATTCATTGACAAACTTCCTATCGAGCACATGGTGGAAACCGAGAGTGATACCGATGCCGGTATCGATTTCCTGCTAAAGCAGGCTGACGTTTCCACCTCGAGGATTTGCCTTTACTCCCACACACGTGGCGGTTATTACACCTTGCGGGTGGCTGTCAGGAATGAACGGCAGAAGAAGGACGTGGCTTGTTATGTTTCATCCTATCCGCACTGGCAGGACCCCAACGCCGAGGAACCGATGCAGGTTTACCGGTATGCCCTTGAAGCCGACAGCCTGGACATCCCCACCATGATTTTCATCGGGGAGTACGAGCAGTACCAGCGCCGACGTTCCATCGAGACGGCGGTCAAGTCCATGAAAGAATCCGGTAAGAACGTACGGCTGATCATTTATCCCGGTGTCGGGCGGGGCTTCGATTTCAGGCCCCCCAGTGTACGCACTTTCGCCGATGACCTTGCCACGAGGGACGCTACCTGGCGTGCTGCCCAATTCATGCGCGATCATCTGGATGCCTGGAAAAAGGACTAATAACGGGCTCTTTGTATACGCCCGGAAACCAGGTGGCTTACAGGGGACAGGATCTTTTTGCTCAGCACCTGTAAAGCACAGGTCTTGTTTCCCGTATACCTTGCTTCTTGGTTATCCCTGCTCATGGCATGGCGCTGAGTGGTGATATTATGGGTTGTCTGCCTACAGAAACTTGAACTGTGCATTGAACCGCTTCGCCGCGTCTTCGCTTCCCCTCAGTGTCCCGGCTGACAGCTCATAGGCCAAACGCAGCAGCCTCTCCACCTCGTCTACCAGTGGCGTTGTTGGTATCTTGTCATCACCGGTGAGCCTGCCAAGGAGCCTGCTGAAAAACCGCTCGGCCGCAACCCTGTCATCCTTTATCATGGCATCGAGAGACGCACGCACCAGCCATCCGGTCTCGTTCTCCACCAGTCGGTCATCATCGAGCACTTGATCGAACCAGTCCAGGTAGGCCGACCGGCTCAGGTTCGCCCCCCGTATCAGGAGACCGTTGTTGCTGTCCATCAGGAGGCTGCGGGCGTCGAGGTTGGCGGATCCTATGAACAGATCGGGCCCCAGGACCAGGTCCTTGCTGTGAAGGGAGAGTTCAGAGACATCGGGGTCCGGCCCCTGGTGGCGCAGTTCGAAATAGCGCAGGGTCGCGCCCTTATCGGGGTGATGGTGGGACAGGTAGTAGTCCGCAATGGCCTTCAGGGAGTACCGGGCAAAAAAGTTGATAATGCTCAGATCGGTGGATTCCGCGGAGTTCGTCAGCACATCTATGGTTACATTGCCGCAGTCCAGGGTACCGTCGATCATGTCAGCCAGCCGGCCCATCAGGTTGGAGGGCGGCAGCAGGTAGGCGTTGTTCAGGACAATCCTTTGAGGTCGCCCGACGGAGGCCGCGTTACAGCTGTTGGCCATACCACTGAGCCAGACGTTGTGAATGTGCTTGCCGTAGTGTCCTTCCCGACCGTTCACGGAACCGAAGCCCCTTTCCCGCTCGTTGACAGGCACCGACCGCTCGTAAGGCAGATTCTCCAGGTAATAAGCAGTCACGCCCGGTTCCATGAGGATATCCGGGTTTTCCTCGCTACTCTCCCGCGGCTGGTAGTGCCGGTGAAAATCGCCTGTCTTCATGTGCATATCGGTACGCGCCCGGGCAACCCGTGCCTTGCGGTCCATAGACCGGGTGAAAACCCGCTCCCGGCAGGAATCCGTCTCGGGCTCTGTTTTACTCTCCTTGCCACAGGCGGCATCTGCTGCCAGGGTCGCCATCAGGAAATCGTTGGGCGCATGGAGATCGACCTGATCCAGTGTCGCCACCATTGGACGGAAATTCCACAGGCCTTCAAAAGCGGTGGTCAACGGCGGAGAAGCCTGATGCAGGTCGATACGAATGTCCGTATCCAGAAAGACATAGCGGTCCACCATGGGATTCTTCCGCATGTGGTAGGCGTCCGCGACATTACGTCCCCCCAGGATCAGCGACCGGCTGTCCGCCAGCAGTAGCTTGTGGTGCATGAAATCCGTTAGATGGCCCCAGTCTCTGAGGGCCGCGCCCGGGTCTTCCAGCTGACGGATCGGCAGATAGGCGCTCAAGGCATCGAACAGGGGATTGAGCTTGCTGCCGAACATCAAGAATGCCAGATCGAGTTTGAATTGTGCGGCGGTTTGCTGGAATGTCTTGTCGTTTGAAGCCCTGGCCTTCCAGTAAAGCTTTGCGAAGGCAATGGCGCTTCGCAGATTCTTTTCCTTGTTTTCGCTGCTGCCGCCCTCATCCTCGCTGGATGAGCCGAGGCTGATATCCTGGGTATTCAGGACGGTGTGTGCCAGAAGGCCGGCATTCATGCTGTACAGGCCGGACAGGAATATACCAGAATCACCGCTGTTGTAATCCACGGGCTGTCCCGGCGGGAGGCCTGTGCGAGCCGTCGAGATCCGTTCCTGAACCACTCGGGTCTTCTCTTCGGCGCAGGCCGACAGATCGTCCTCGAGACCCAGCTCGGCGCAACCAAGGGTCATGTACAGGGCGTCCCCGATAATGTGGTCCGTGGGCCGGCCATAGAGGCGGATTTCCAGTGTTCCCTCAGCGCCCAAGGCCGCCTCCGACAGGGCGCGCAGGTAGTCGAGTCGCAGGTAGTTGTTGAAATAGTCCAGCAGTATCCTAACCTGGACGCCACGGCGTGCGGCAGCGATGAGTTCCGTCGCGAGCAGCGAGGAACTGTAATCGTTTTCTAATATGTAATAGGCCAGATCCAGGCTTTCCCGGGCACCCCGGATCACTTCCAGCTTTTGTTCGAAGGCACTGTCGTTGTCGAGAAGAATGCGGCCCGCTTCAACCTCCAGGGGCGGTGCCGATGCATTCAAGGCCAGGGTTTCGTCGGAAAGCAGCCCTTTTTCCAGGCTCTCTGTGCTGAGCCAGGCAGGGTCCCCTGCCGATGTCCGATGTGAAGCGCTGGGAACCAGGGATGCGCAGGAGGTGGTGACAAAGACAGCAATGGGGATCACCGTTATGAGAGGAAAGTTCAGAACCTGCTTGAATAGGGATATAGTCGCGGTTTGGATCACGGCAGCCGCATACCAGATTGTCTGCACTGGAGTATCTTCCCTGTTTTAAGCATTTGAAGATTTCTGTGTCGATAAGGCGGAACAATACTAACTGACGATGTTGCCAGTTGCCCAGCACAGCGCCCAACCTGATGAATGATCAAAAGGAGAGAAGTGGGGTATGAAACGCTTAAAGCGACCGATCATGTTGGGACTGGGACTGGGACTGGGACTGGCGGCGCTGGTTCTCATTGGACTGGCGGCCTATGCCTACTTCGTCGGTACCCGAGCACTCCTGAATCACGCGGAGGCCTTCTCTTTTCGGCGCATGAATC
>JAHEHQ010000301.1 GCA_024644505.1 Gammaproteobacteria bacterium | reverse complement strand
ACGCCGGGGTATCATCGTGTTACATTCCGGGATACGTTGCGCCGCGTCCAGACCAACATCGCCAGCCCGAAGAAAATCAGAAATAACCCGCTGCCCGCCTGAAGGTTCACCTGTTCACCCAGAATGATGATGCCCAGGGTCGCTGCCGTCATCGGTTCGGCCAGGGAGAGGGTGGTCGCGGTACTGACCCGGGTGGTTCCCAGGCCCCAGGCAAACAGGATGTAGGGCATGGCGGTTGCAGCCACGCCCAGATGGACGACAACCCCGATGGCACTTGGCTGCAGGAGCCAGTCGACGTCACTCACCGGGAGCAGCAGGGCCAGTCCCCCGACCGGCAGTCGGAGGGTACCGATTACCAGGGGATCGAATCCCGCCGGAGCAAAGGCCTGGGCAGTACCGGTGGTGCCCCAGAGAATTGCTCCGCCAAGGATCAGCCAATGGCCGCTGATGGTTATCAGTGGAGTACTTTACTCAAAAACTTTTGAGTGGCCTCTTTCTGTGGATTCACGATGACCTGTTCGGGGGGGCCTATCTCCTCGATGACCCCCTGATGGAAAAAGGCCACCTTGTCCGAGACTTCCCTTGCAAAGGCGATTTCGTGGGTGACACAGATCATGGTCATCCCGTCATCACGCAGCATTCGCAGGGTGTCGAGAACCTCTCCAACGAGTTCCGGGTCAAGGGCCGAGGTCACCTCGTCAAAGAGCATATAGTCCGGTTTCATCGCCAAGGCTCTGGCGATGGCCAGCCTTTGCTGCTGCCCGCCGGACATACGGGTTGGATATTCATCGAATTTGTCACCCAGGCCGACGTGGTTTAGCTCTTTCTTCGCTCTCTCAACCGCTTCTTTTTTGCTCAATTTCAGGACTATCCGGGGGGCAAGGGATGCATTCTCCAGGACTGTCAGGTGGGGAAAGGAGTTCCACTGCTGGAAGACCATGCCCAGCTTCTGCCTCAGCCTGTCCTGGTTGGTGCCCTTTGCATGGACATCGATCTCGTCGACGATAATCCTTCCCTGCTGGATATCTTCAATGGCATTGATGCAGTACAACAGCGTCGACTTGCCGCTGCCGCTGCCGCCGATGACACTGACGACTTCGCCTTTGTTTACATCCATGGTGACCCCTTTCAGGACTTCCAGGCTGCCAAAGGATTTATGTACGTTCTGAATCTGGATCATATTGCCATTTTCCTCTCTACATATTTGCCATACAAAGAGAGCGGATAAGAAACGATAAAATAAAAAAGGCCCACGCCAATGAGTATTTCAAGGGGTTGCTGGGTCCTTGATATAAGCTGTTCCGATGTGCGGAGCAGTTCCATGTAGCCGATCACCGAAACCAGGGCGGAGTCCTTGATAACGCTGAGGGCCACGCCCAGCCAGGAAGGGAAGACAGCCCGCAGACCTATGGGGAGCCTTATATGGACAACCGTCTGCCAGTAGCTCATCCCGAGTGACCTCCCCGCGACTATCATGGATTGGTGGACACTTTCAAAGCCGCCCCGAAAGACTTCGCTCATGAATGCCATGGTGTACAGGGAGAGAACGATTGAGCCGGTGACAAACGGGTCGAGTGGGTGACCGATGGCGCCAATATAGGTGCTGAAGAGTATAAGCTGGATGATGAGGGGAACGCTTCTCAGTATATCCAGAATTCCGCCCAGCAGGACATTGGTGGCTTTGTTGGCCTCTGCCCGAATGAATCCCACGGCCAGGCCGAGCAGGGTGCCGACAATGATCGCCACCAGTGAGATATAGACGGTGTTCAAGACCCCGGTAAGGATAAAGCCCGAGTCGCTCCAGGACAAAGGCGTAAAAAAGGAGCTGCCCATCATATATCTCCCCTGAAAAGCCTTTGTGAAACGAGCGAGGCGCTGAACAGGACAAACTTGGTGATCAGGAAGTACATGACAGCCGCCACGATGAAAAATTCCAGGGTTCTGAAAGAGAGCGACTGCAGCCTCTGGGTCTCACCGGACAGCTCATTCATGCCCACCAGTATACCGAGTGAACTCATGAGAATTGACCAGACGAACTGATTGGTCATCGGGTGGTAGATGCGGCGGAACATCTGGGGAAGAATGATATAGCGATAGACCTGTATGCTGCTCATCCCCAGTGATTTCGAGGCACTGTATTGTGTTTTGGGAATCGACAGGAAGCCACCCCTGAAGGTCTCTGTGAGGTATCCCGCATTGACAAAGACCAGGGCACTGAGCACGGCGGCATAGGGTGAGAGGTGGATGCCGAAGGCCCCCAGGCCGAAGTAGGCCATATAGATCTGAAAGAGCGCCGGTGTATTCCTCGCGATTTCCACCCACACCGTTGCCGGAAGCGAAATCAATCTGGAATCGGACATCTTCGCTATGGCCAGCAATACAGCGATGGCGATACCTATCAGCATGGATAAAACGGAGACATGCAGTGTTACAAACGCTCCGCTCAACAGCTGGGGCAGCTTGTCGAAAACGATGTTCCAGTGAAATTCATACTCCATACGAATTCCTGTCTATCAAGAGCTCACAAAAAAAACAGGGTGAGGGGTAAAGGATAAGGCCATATTTGGACGGGCCGGTGAGCGAAGGGTCCGGCGGAAACTGATCAAGGTGAAGAGAGCCTGTCGCAAGGTGCTGCATGAGCCGTCCCCACTTTGATGGGGAACGGCTCATGTGATTGACGATGGACTACTTGTTGTCTCTGAGAGCCTGGATCAGGTCGGCCGGAACATCGGAGCCGAAGTGTTTGTTGTACCTTTCGTTCATTTTTCCGTCTCTGATCTGGTGAATCAGAAAGAGATTGAGGTAGTTGATCCAGGCCACTTCGCTTCTCTTGGCAATCAGGCCAACGACATCATCGTAATTCGGCACATAAGGTCCGGCCACATAGCCCTTGAACTCCTTGGTCTGCAGTTTGGTGGCGATATTCGTGTTGGTGGAGATGATGGCATCAACCTTTCCCTGGTAGAGGCCGAGGTAGGCATCATTTTCGGACTTGAAAGAGGTGTAATTGTTTTTGCCCCAGCCTTTCTTCTTGGCATAGGCGAGATATTCGGTCTCGTAGGTGGTACCGAGGGCGGCGCCAACCTTCACATTCTTGAGGTCGTCAAATTTATTGATGTTAGAGCCTTTCTTGGAGAACACCTGAAATTTGAAGACAAAATAGGGGTAAGAAAAACCAACCGATTTCGCCCTTTCCAGGGTATCCGAGGTGGATCCGACCACCACGTCGGTTTTCCCGGATACCAGTGACGGAATACGGTCTCCCCAGGTAAGGTTGAGGATTTTTGCTTTCACCCCAAGGGCGCTTGCCAGATCATTACAGTAGTCAACATCAAATCCTGCGGGCTTGTTATCTTTGTCGAAGTAACCCATAGGCGGAAAGTCAAGTACCACGCCGCAGTTCAGGGCACCCCTTTTTATGACGGTATCAAGCTGGTCCGCCTGTGCGGCGGAAAAAACAGTTGCCGCCATGATTGATGCAACAAGCAGGGAAATCTTCTTTTTAAGATTCATCTTTTCTCCTTACTATCCAAAGTTACCATGTTCAAAATCATGTTGGCCCACTCAGGGATTGCAGGGTTATCGAGGATAATCCATTACCATGCAACCCATTGATTTGCAGTTTCAAGCCGAGCCAACACGAGCACTACATGTTCCCGGCCGGACAGGCTGGCGTGAATGCTCCCCGGAAAGATCGGTATATCCTGGAGCCGTTGCGTTAATTCACATTGGACGCAACTAAGTGAGCGTACGGGAAGCATAGATGCCATTTTCCCCAAAGTCGAGCGGAAACGCGGGATATCCACATCCTGTTGGCAGACCCCGATCAATACAGGAAACCGGGCCCATCTGTGCCGCGCTACCAATACTGATCCCTTTCACGTGCCCGATTTCCACGAGCAGTTCCCGATAGAGACCGGGCAGTGCGTATCCAGGGTCTGCCTCGATCGAGTCTATGTCT
>JAHEHQ010000300.1 GCA_024644505.1 Gammaproteobacteria bacterium | reverse complement strand
TGTAGGTGCGAATTTATTCGCACTTGGCCGAATGAATTCGGCCCTACAGCATGGACCGGACGCAGCGATCTGAACAGTTACCATTATGTTGGGGTAGGAGGAGCAAACCGCCCACCCCCTTTTAACAATATCTGCGTGCCTCCGCGTCCTCTGCGGTAGATCTAAAATCCCGGTATTTCCTTAACAAACCACATTTAAGGAAGCCTGTTCATTGATGGACATGGGAACTTCCTACACGGTCTTCGCAGCTCAAGTTTGCCCCGTTTCGAACGCTAAAATAATCGAACCAGACGGGCATCCGGGGCCCGCATTTCTATGACGATAAGCTACCCGGAGCCTTGTAGGCGGAATAAAAACATGGCGGATGAAAAGCAGCAACCCACACGTGTCAGCGACCGCGCCCTCGAGATGGTAATGCGGGACGTGCTCGACGGCATGATGGAATTGTCTCTTGTCAGTGCCTACGGTGAACGCAATGTCGATTTCGAAATTATCGCCATAGAGCGGGCGGATAGCGACGGCTACGACGCTGTATCAACCGACCAGGAACCGGACGGCTGTTCCGCCGACATCATCAGTTTTCCGCAGCTTCGCAAGGCCGCCGGCTGACGGCACTCAACTACCGGGAATCAGGGCTACCCCCGGTTTCCGCGCCTTCTTTTTTTACCGGCATCAGATCTTCTTTGCTGATCCCCAGCGACAACACCGCGGTACTCGCCACGTAAATGGACGAATAGGTGCCGACGAGTACCCCTATGATCAGCGCCAGGGCGAAGCCGTGGATGATCTCCCCACCGAATATGAACAGGGCTAACAGAACCAGCAGGGTGGTCAGAGAAGTTACCAGGGTGCGGGACAGGGTCTGGTTCAGGGATGCATTGATGATCTGTTCGGCACTACCCTTGCGCATCTTACGGAAGTTCTCCCGGATGCGGTCATAGACCACGATCGTATCGTTCAGAGAATAGCCGATCACCGCGAGAATCGCCGCCAGCACGGGCAGATCGAATTCGATCTGGAGCAAAGAAAACAAGCCTATGGTGAAGATCACATCGTGCACCAGCGCGATAACCGAGCCCACGGCGAAGCGCCACTCGAAACGCAGCATAACGTAGATCAGGATACCGATAAGGGCATAGAGCATCGCCAGGCCGCCATCCTGGGTCAGTTCGTCCCCCACCTGGGGACCGACGAACTCGACCCGGCGCAGATCGGCCGCACCTCCGGCCTCCGCGTTTAACGCCTCGAAGGCCCGTGTACTCAACTCGGCGCTGTCTTCCTCGGCTCTTAGCGCCAGACGCACCAACACATCCCTGGAAGTGCCGAAATGCTGCACCAAGGCATCCGGGAAACCGGCGCCGGACAGGGTCTCACGAATCCCCGAAAGCTGCACCGGCTCCTGGTAGCCGACCTCCACCAGGGTCCCGCCGGTAAAGTCGATACCCAGGCTCAGACCGCGGATGACCAGGGTGATCAGCAGTAGCAGGATCACTGATGTGGAGAGGATCATGGCCAGCTTGCGCCTGCCCATGAAATCGAACTTGGTTGGTGTCTTGAAAAGCTGCATACCGGGTATCTAACTCGTGTCAGGTTTATGGATACAAGATCATCAGATTGCCAGTTTCTGAACCCTGCGGCCGCCGTAGATCAGGTTGACCACGGCCCGGGTGCCGATGATGGAGGTGAACATCGAGGTGAGGATTCCGATGAACAGGGTCACGGCAAACCCCTTGATCGGCCCGGTTCCGAAGCTGAACAGCACCACCGCAGCAATCAGCGTAGTGATGTTGGCGTCGACGATGGTCGAGAGCGCCTTCTCGTAGCCTGCGTGAATGCTCGCCTGGGGCGTGCTGCCATTCCTGATCTCCTCGCGGATGCGCTCGAAGATCAGCACATTGGCATCCACCGCCATACCCACCGTGAGGACGATTCCGGCAATACCGGGCAGGGTCAGGGTGGCCTGCAGCATCGAGAGTATAGCCACGATCAGCACCAGATTGGTTACCAGTGCCAAGTCGGCCACCAGTCCGAATACCCGGTAATAGACCGCCATAAAAATCATCACCAGGATCATGCCTATGACCACGGATCGAAAACCCTGATCAATATTGTCCTGCCCGAGGCTGGGACCTATGGTCCGCTCCTCCACGATGTCGATGGGTGCCGCCAGCGCACCGGCACGCAGCAGCAGGGCCAGATCACGGGCCTCCCCGGGGCTGTCGAGACCGGTGGTCTGAAAGCGCCGGCCAAAGGGCTCCAGGATATTGGCGACGCTGATCACCTCCTGGACGGGGATCTTGCGTGTTATCTTCCTGCCGTCCACATACCGGGTTTCGGTCCGGGATTCGATGAAGACCACGGCCATCGGCTTGCCGACGTTTTCGGTGGTGACGTTGCGCATGCGGCGCGCGCCCTGACCGTCCAGGCTGACGAAGACCGCAGGCTGACCGGAACGCTGATCGAAGCCGGAAGAGGCATCGGTGATCTGATTACCGGTGACGATAAGCCGTTTTTTGAGCAGAATCGGCTGGCCGTCGCGGGTGTAATAGAGTTTTGAACCGGGCGGTACCCTGCCGTCGATGGCATCCTGAACATTGTGCTCGGTGTCTTCCAGCCGGTACTCCAAAGTGGCGGTGGCCCCGAGGATTTCCTTGAGTTTGCCCGGGTCCTGGGCACCCGGCAGCTGCACCACGATTCTCCGCTCGCCCTGCTGCTGGATGATGGGTTCGGACACACCCAGGGCATTCACCCGGTTGCGCAGTGTGGTGATATTCTGATCCAGGGCGAACCGCCTGACCGCCTGCTGCTCCTGCCTGCCCATTCGGGCAGTCACCAGAAAGTCCGCCCCCTGGTCCCCGGCATCGATCAGCAGGTCCCGGAACTCGCTTCCTATGGCCTCCAATGCCTCGTCCCGCACCGCGGCATCCTTGAATTTGACCAACACCCCTTCAGTATCCTGGGAAACGGTGGTATAGCGCAGCTTGTTCTCGCGCAAAAGGGTTCGTATATCGCCGGCATAACGCTCCATGGCCTTTGCCACCGCCGCGTCCATGTCCACGTCTATGAGCACGTGGATCCCGCCGCGCAGATCCAGGCCGAGATACATGGGTTGCGCCCCGGCGGTCCGAAGCCAGCCCGGGACATCCGTGGAAAGCGTCAGCGCCAGGGTATAGTTGGAACCCAAGGCGTCTTCCAGGGCCTCTTTTGCACGCAACTGACTCTCGGAATCCTGAAACCTCAGCAGGAGTTTTCCTGGTTTCGGTTCAACACCCTTCGCTTCGATGCCCGCCGTTTTGAGTATCTCCCTGACCCGGGACTCTGTCTGCTCGTTCACTTCGGCACGGCGGGTGCCGGAGACCTCCATGGCGGGATCCTGATCGAACACATTGGGGAGTGCGAAAAAAAGGCCAACCAGCAAAACTGCCAGCACCACCAGATTCTTCCAGAGAGGATATCGGTTCATCGTTATGCTTCAGGGCCTGTTAACACTATGCGGATACCCAGCGTTGGCTCTCCAATGAGGCCAGGCAAGGCGCGCAGAGCGAAGTTTGGTTGTTCCAAATGAGCGATGCGCAACGCCGAATGGCCTCATTGGAGAGCCAACCCGAAGGGACGGGGCCATTTTTCCGCATGACCGCGTTGCACTTTCGCTTATGTACGGCAGGTACATGGCGCTCAGTGCGCCTTGTCCTGCGAAAAAATGGCCTCCGTCGATGGATATCCGCATAGTGTTAAAAGGCCCTAAGACAAAGTAGAGGGGGTCAGAGGCAGGTCGCCGCGGGGTTTGTGCCGGTGCAGCGAAACCAGGGGTCGGACGCGGCTGACCACGCCGTCTGCGGTTGTCAGATCTCCTTTAGGGTTCCCTTGGGGAGCACGGCGCCGATGGAATCACGGAGGAACTTTGCCTCGACACCTTCGGAAATCTCCAGCGTGATAAAATCATCGCTGAGGTCCGTAATCCTC
>JAHEHQ010000299.1 GCA_024644505.1 Gammaproteobacteria bacterium | reverse complement strand
ATCGTCGTCGTCATCGTCGTCGTCATCGTCATCGTCGTCATCGTCATCGTCGTCGTCGTCATCGTCATCGTCGTCGTCGTCATCGTCGTCGTCATCGTCGTCGTCACCCTCGCCACCTTCACCGGTATCAGCGGAGGCCTCGCTGACCGCGATCCGGTAGTCGTCCAGATCCAGTTTCACCGGCATCAATGCCATACAGAAGATGAGGAGCGCCGTGATGATATAAAGCGGTCTGGGACGGAAGAAGGGCATGACGCTCTGATCGGGCTCCGGGGTCTTGGTGTGATGATGATCGTGGTCGAACATATGGAAGGACATGGTGACAACTCCTGATGTCTGGATATTACTGTTCGTATACCAAATTTAACGTTTGATCACTGAATTTATTCCCCTAACTAGAGATAATTGATCATATTTCACTGTAAGTCGGTATCAAATGGAAGAAAAAAGGGACCCAAAGCGTTATTAGTGTATGAACCTACTCGAGTTGCGCCATTGAATGGCCAAAGGTATCAGGAGGTGATCCGGTTATTGCCAAAAATGAGGCGTTTCGCCTATGGTTTGACCGGATCATTGGAAGCGGCAGAGGACCTGGTGCAGGAGGCTTGCGCACGCCTGTTACATCAGCCGGATGAGAAAAGTTCTTATCTGGACCGCTGGTTGTTTCGTACCATTCGTAATCTGCATGTGGATCAGATCCGGAAAAAAGCGGTAGCCGAGAAATACAATGATTATTTGACCACCGAAGCGAACGATGGCGGACTGGACGGAAATGTCGATCTGGAGACGCTCCAGGAGCTGGATCAAGTCGGGTCGGCGATTACCCGATTGCCGGAGGAGCAAAGGACCGTAATCATTCTGATCGGTATAGAGGGCTTTTCCTATCGTGAAACCGCCGAGATACTGGGGGTTCCGGTAGGAACGGTAACCAGCAGACTTGCCAGAGCGCGCCGGCAACTGGTCGGTTTGATTTCGATCAGGGCGTTCACTGAAGACATTGCAGGCGAGGTTACATCATGAATTTCCAGGGAAAAAATGGCCGCATAGGCGGAATTGATGAATTTCAATTGAATGCCTACATTGACGGAGAACTCACCGAACAAGAGATGCAGGCGCTTGAGCAAGCGCTGAAAACTGATGAAACGGCATCTGATTATGTAAAAAAATCCCGGAAATACATGGAACTGGGACGTAAAGCATTGGAAGTGGCGACCCAAAAACCGATTTCCGGGGAACTCCAGGGAGTGTTGAACAAGCTGGAAGACCGTGATGCCGAAGAAAAGAGCCCGCTTATTCAGAGTCACCCCTATTTTGCGATTGCCGCAAGTCTGTTGTTGCTGATTACGGGATATGGTCTGGGGGTCATATCCACGGAAAGGGGTTTTCAGCAACAGAGGCTGGCCGCCGAGACAATAAGGGAATACACCAGGAAAGAAGTCAGATCTGAGCTGAATCGGGTGCTCGAATATACGCCGAGCGGAACCTCGGTCGTCTGGAAGAGCGAAACCCACGATGTTTCAGCAGAGTTGTTGCCGTTACGCACCCTGAAAACGCCTGACAGCCGATACTGCAGAGAGTTTCGGGAGGTTCTGCTGATAGATGGCGTAAAGGAGATGCGGCAGGGGCTCTCCTGCCGGGTTGGTGAGAAGCAATGGGAAACCAGGATGATTTTACCCAATGACAACAGCGCTGCCTTCTAAACCGGCCTTAGCCGGTATCCTCCTATTCCTGTTTCTCGCCTCCGGCTGCCAGACGCCAGGCGGATCCCTGCCGGATGCTGAAGCAATCGACTCCATGCCGGCAGCGGGTCTGCCCCTATCCAAACCCGGAGACAGGCGCTATTTTTCGAACGGGCGGCGGGAACGGGTGATCGGCACCGAAGATGGACTGGTTACCTGGAGACGCTCGGGTAGCACCCATTATGTTTCAGACCGAAACTTTATTATCCCGGAAAGTTACAAAGAGAGCAGCGGGCGGACAACGACCCATCAGATCGAAGGGGATCCGGCGCAGCTCTGGCCGATGCAAGTCGGCGTCAGCGGCCGTTTTATTGCCAGGCGCACCGCCACGGACAAGGAAACGGGTGCCAGAAAGACCACGCGGCGTGACTGGTCCTGTCAGGTGGACAAGGCGGAGCGGATCACCGTAATAGCCGGGGTCTTCGATGTGTTGCGTGTCCGCTGCAGTTTGAGCGACGAGATGGGAAAGTTCAAGAAGAGACGTTACTGGTACTACGCGCCGGACATTGAACAGGTTGTATTGCAGATAGAGACCAGGCGCTCGAAAGTGCCTAAAAGACTCGAGCTGGCAGCCTTTCGGCCCGCCATACCGGAAGCGGTGGCAGTTGAGTACAGGCAGTTTTTTCAGGAGGTCATGGAGAGCCGACCTTCGGGGAAGAGCGTAGGCTGGGAGGCAACGGGAAAGGATCTGCGCATCGATGTCATGCCCACAAGGACGCTGCGGCTGGTGGACAACACCTTTTGTCGAAACTACCGTATGACTCTGCATATGGTCGATGCCATACGGCAGGGGGCGGGCATGGTATGCCGAGATGAAAAAGGACGTTGGCGCGTTCCACGCAGAGTGGAGGGACACTGAGAGGTGGCAAACGGACGGACAATCTGGCCAAAGACAGCAGGCTGGCTGCTTCTCTTTCTTTTCTGGTGTCAGTCGTCATGGGCCGCGATTCAGGACAACGCCGATCGGTCCATTGCCTTGGCTGTTGCTCATATGACAGGTGCCCAGCTTGATTCCGGCCTGTTCCGCTATGAGCACAACTTTCTCAGTGGGCGTGACTCGAAGAAGAACAACGTGGTGCGACAGGCCGGGGCTGCTTACGCCTGGCTGAGTACCAGCTTTTCAAATCTGATCCGATGGCGAGGGCCGCGGTTGAAAGAGCGGTGCATGCCTACCATGCGCGTTCTGTTCCCTGGAAAGACGGCAGGCTGTTTTCGCTGAAGAACACAACCCGGGGAGCCAAGGCCGGGGCAACGGCATTGGCGCTGCTTTCGGCGCTGATGATTACCCGTGAGGACAGGGTGCCACAACTGGAAAATGCCGTACAGGACTGGTTGAAGGGGCTGCTTGCTGTGCAGATGCAAGACGGTGGATTCGAGGCCCGGCCAGGTACCGGAAAGCAGTCGGCTTACTCCAACGGGGAAATATGGCTGGCGCTGGCCTATTACGATCTCGTCAATCCCGGCAACAGGCGGGTAAAGACCGCGCTGAAACGTGCAGATGCGGCATTTGTCAGGATGTATGGCGCAAAACCTGACGTGGGTTTCTTCCACTGGGGCGTCATGGCATCGGCCATGCGTTACCGGGCCACCGGTGACAACCGATTCTTAGATTTTGCCGCACAGCAGATGCGCCAGTTCATGGATGAGCTCAAACCCAAGGTCAAACCCTGGGTCAACAGCTGCTATTCAGTGGAGGGCCTGCTGGCGGGCGCGGGCGTGATCGCAGACTCCGGGCGGTATCAGAAGCTCTATGAGACGACCATGCTGCGGGTGAGGCAGGAGATGGAAAAGAACCTGCGTCTGCAGATCAGGCCGGATCAAAAGCATATTCAGATGGGACCCGGGCGTTATCTGGCCGCTCCAGAAATCCCCGATTATGCCGGGGCTTTCCTCAATGGTCTTCATCGCCCTCAGGTGCGTATCGATGCCACTCAACACTGTCTCTCCGCCTTGGTAAAGATGCGGCGGTCCCTGGTAGAAAAAAACATGACCTCACGGTAACCTGAATCCTCTCCCTGTCGTTAATCTGAACAACCTGATACTCGTAGCGATTGCACGCAGCCACATCGTATTCACCCAGCTCAAGACCGGGTGCTATGCAGGATAAACAGTCATAGGAATTTTGGGGGGCCGCAGCTGTTTCCGCTACAATATCTGTAGCAATATATATTGTCTGGGTAGCTGGATTTGGAATCATGAATACCAAGATTGTGCAATGGCTGATCCTG
>JAHEHQ010000298.1 GCA_024644505.1 Gammaproteobacteria bacterium | reverse complement strand
GGAACAGGTTGAGAGGATTATCCTTGAGCAGGCCGACAACCGACTCAATGAGGAGATCGGTGCGCACCAGGGTGCCGTCCAGGTCCACACAAAGCGGGTGGGTTGGGTCAAGCTCTGCACTGTTTACTTCTGTCATCATGGTATCAGTCCATTATGACAGGGCCTCAGGCACCGGGTCTAAGAAATCCCGGGCAGTTGAATTGGCAGGGCTCCGGCGAAGCATTCTCTCCCAGTCTGACCGCTGTCAGCTGCCCCCCCCACAGACAACCGCTGTCCAGTGCCCAGACGTTGTCGGACTGATGATAGCCCAGGGTTGACCAGTGCCCGAACAGTAGGCGTGCATCCCGGCTCGCCCTGCCCGGTACCTTGAACCAGGGAACGAGCCTGGGGTTTTGAGAGCCGGGGGTGCCGTGTTCCCCGAAGTCCAGCGTGCCGTCCGGTCCGCAATAGCGCATACGGGTAAAAGCGTTGACGATGTAACGGATGCGGTCCATGCCCTGCAGGTCGTCGGACCAGCGGTTGGGTTCGTTTCCATACATACTCATGCAGAACTCATGAAACTGCACGCCCCGCAATACGGATTCGACTTCCCCGGCCCGCCGCAATGCCGTCGATACATCCCATTCAGCCGGCAGGCCCGCATGGACGAGTGTGTAATTGTGCCTGGCATCGTGATGCATCAGCGGACAGTGTCGCAGCCAGTGCAACAGCGCTTCACGGTCAGGGGCGTGGAGGATAGGCTCCAGGGTCTGGTTTTTCTTTTCGAACTTCAGGTTTCCCTCAGACATGGCCAGCAGGTGCAGATCGTGGTTGCCCAGCACCATTACCGCCCGGTCGCCCAGATCCTTTACGTATCGCAGGCAATCAAGGGATTGGGGTCCGCGGTTTACTATGTCCCCCGTCAGCCAGAGCATGTCCTGTTCAGGTGAAAACCCGATGTGTTCCAGAAGCGCCATGAATTCATCATAGCAACCCTGGATGTCACCAATGGCAAAGATGGTCATGAATCCTCACCGGGCCAGTTGCTGCAATTGCCGGTCGTGCAACGGACCCAGCGTGAGCTGCGCCGTCATGGCGCCGATCAGTGCCAGAAACATGTCCCACTGGGTATCCCAGGCGTCCCCCTGGGTGCTCAGAAACGCCTCTGCCGCCTGCTCGCTGGCCAGGGCCACCCACCATTCCATGATTTCGTAAAAAGCGGAGAATGCGAGACAGATGCTGGTGACGGTCAGGAACAGCCAGCCCCCGGGCCGCAGGGGGGAGAGGCGAAGCAGGATCTCCCGCGCCAGTATCGCCGGTACAAAGCCCTGGGCGAGGTGACCTATGCGGTCGTAGTGGTTTCGGGAGAGCTCGAAGGTGTCGCGGATCCAGTTGAACAGGGGTACCTCGGCATAGGTGTAATGGCCGCCCACGATCAGGATCACGGCATGCAGGGCCAGCAGCCGATAGAGCAACGGGGTCAGCGGAAAGCTGCGATAGCTGGCCAGCAGCATGGGAATGCCGATCATCACCGGCACTGTCTCAAGAAACCAGGTGTATCGATCGGCTTCAGGGCCCAGGCCGCTCAGTGTCAGAAAAGTTGCGACCCCCGCCAGCAGGATTCCGGGCTCCAGCGTGATGTGTTGCCGCATTTGAATGACTATTGCGGATCAGTGAAGAGAATGGGGTATTGCCAGGGTGAAGGGACTGATGGGCGCATCAAAGTGGTCGCCGGTCTCGGAGCGCATCTGGTAGCTGCCGTGCATGGTGCCCAGGGGGGTTTCCAGGGCCGTGCCGCTGGTATAGCTGAAATTTTCTCCGGGCCTCAGGAAAGGCTGCTTTCCCACGACCCCTTCCCCCACGACTTCCTGCACCTGGCCGTTGGCATCGGTGATGATCCAGTGCCGGTTCAACAGCCGTGCCGCCACCGTGCCGGTGTTGCTTATGGTGATGGTGTAGGAAAAGACGTAGCGATTCTGTTCCGGTATGGATTGAGACTCGATGTAGGCCGTCTCCACCTCTACGTTGATCTTATTGGTTTCCTGTGACAACTCCGGCAGGCTCCTTTCAATGGGGGGCGGGAAAACCAAGCAAATTAGCGGCAAGAAAGCAGAAATGCAAGAGAACTACAGTTTGGGCACCCGTGGCCGCTCTCCTTTAGGCATTTAACTATTGAAGGATTCGCTTCGATGCCGCGTTTTTCCTGGATTATTCTGTTGCTCGTGATTTCCGGTGGCGCCCGGTCTGCGGATCCGGAACAGTTGCTTCTGGCTGCTGTCAGTCAGGGGCGGGAGCAGTCGGTGCAGGTTCTTCTGGTACAGGGTGTCGATGCCAATACCAGGAACCCGGCGGGACGCCCCGTTCTGGTAGTGGCCGCCTTCAAAGGCAACCTGCGAACGGTGAGAACCCTGATAGGTGCCGGTGCCGATCCCAATGCCACGGATTCGGCCGGCAACACGGCCTTGATGGAGGCATCGGCATTCGGACACCGGGATGTGGTGGCCACATTGATAGTGGCGGGCGCCGACCTGAACCTCCTGAACAAGGCCGGGCTTTCGGCCATAAAACGCGCCGCCATGGGGGGGCAGCAGGCTGTGGTTGAACTGCTGCAGGAGGCGGGGGCCACGGACGAGGGTGGCGATGAAGAGTAACGCGGGTGCGGAATTGCGGGCTCGCAACCCCCTCTCCCCTTGCAGGGCCGAACTCATTCGGCCGACGGGGGTTCGTTTGGATCACGTATCGGTCGAATGAATTCGGGCCTACGGGGTACGTGGTGCTTTTCCTGCTTGTAGGGCCGAATTCATTCGGCCAACGGCATTGTTGATCCTGAGGAATGCCTAAAAGTCTTTGAATTCGGCCATTTCCGCTTGCCTGTAGTAAAATCCCCGGGTCTTTCAGCACTCCGGGACCGTCAACCATGAGCAACAAACTTCGCGTGGGGGTCGTGGGCGTCGGTTACCTCGGACGCTTTCACGCCCTGATCTATTCCCGAATGGCCGATGTGGAACTGGTCGGTGTGGCGGACATCAACCCTGAAACAGCGGGCCGGGTTGCCGAAGAGTGCGGCTGCGAGGCCTTCGACCGTGGACGGGAACTCGTTGGGCTGGTCGATGCTGTCAGTATCGTCGTACCCACCACCGCCCACCTCACCGAGGCACGTCATTTCCTCGAGCAGGGCGTGCACATGTTGCTGGAAAAACCCATAGCTGCCACAGGGGAGGAGGGGCGGGAGATCGTTCAACTCGCGGAAAAGAGCGGAGTGATCCTGCAGATCGGGCATCTGGAGAGGTTTAACGCGGGTGTAATGGCACTGGCTGAGCGTATCATTCGGCCAAGATTCATTGAAGCTCACAGGATGAGCGGCTTCGTTGCCCGCGCCACTGACGTGGACGTGGTGTCCGATTTGATGATTCATGATATCGATATCATCCTTTCTCTGGTCAAATCGGAGATAACCGCGATATCCGCCGTGGGTACACCGGTGCTCACGCCCCATGTGGATATCGCCAATGCCCGTTTGGAATTCGCCAACGGCACCGTAGCCAACGTGATAGCCAGCAGGGTTTCCGAAAAAACCCTGCGCCGGATCCGGGTCTTCGCGGAAAACAGTTACGAATCTCTGGATTTCATCGAACAGCGAATCGATACGGCTTATCCCAGGCCGAGGCCGGGCAAGGAATGGCCGGAGGTGGTCATGGAGCGGGCAGACATAGACCCGGTTAAACCCCTGGATGCGGAACTGGCGGCCTTCGTGGAAAGCGCCCGGACGGGCGCCCCCCCGCTGGTAGACGGGCAGGTCGGCCTGGATGCCCTCGAAGTGGCGCTCCGGGTTCGGGAAGAGATACACAATCGCATGGAGATGTTTTAGTTTGCAGTTTGCAGTTTGCAGTTCCTCTTCCTTCTTCCCTATTCACTAGTAACTCATTGCTGGTTACTTACCCACTGGTAAATCCCCCGGATTAATTCTATACTTGGCATAAGTAACATA
>JAHEHQ010000297.1 GCA_024644505.1 Gammaproteobacteria bacterium | reverse complement strand
ACCCATGTTGATGGTGATGACCCTGCCGCCAAACTGCTGGAGCCATCGGGAGCCCCGTTCCAGGGAGGGCATCTCCTCCCGACAGGGTTTGCACCAGACCGCCCAGAAATTAACCACAAGTACCTTTCCGTGGAAGTCCTCCAGGTGAATCTGGGAGCCCTCGACATCGGGCAGATGGAACGGTGGTGCGTCGCCATCCGCGGGCGAAAGGGTATTGGTGTCGGCACCGACGGTTGTGATCACCAGTGACAGGGCAAATGACAGAAGGGCGCGTATCAACATGGCAAGTTGAAGCGCTTCAGAAATTCAACAGCGCTTCCGCCTCGCTGATCTGGTCCTTGGCCTCTTCCAGGATCTTGAGGCTGGCTCTCGGCGTGAGGTCTCCGAGATCGAGTCGTTTCAACGCCGGAACCTTATGGATTGCTGGTACCCGCATTGCCATGTCGGTACCCACAAAGCTGTGCAGCTGGGCAATGATCACCAGGTCGCAGTAATCTGCATTGGCACCGTTGTCACGCATCCACTCCTCACATTCCAGCGTGGCGACAATAAACTCCGTGGCGAACCCCCACTTGCTCAGGATCATGCTGCCGGTCTGGGCTCGCAGCCTACTGATCGCTTGTTCCAGCACATCCGGCTTCTGCACCTCTTCCGGGTAATCGTTGGCATAATTGAGGATGGCCACCACCCCGATGTCATGCATGAGCCCCGCCAGCATGGCGTGCTCGGGATCAAACCTTTTTTCACGCTTGGCCAGCACGTAGCATATTGCGGCAACCTTGGTGCTATGCGTCCAAAGCTCCTTCATGCGCTTTTGCAGCAGGCGTGAATCGGTTCTGAAAAGGTCCTGGAGGGTAAAGGTCAGCACCAGCTTATGGGTAAGCTTGTTACCGAGCCGGATTACGGCACTGGAACAGGTCTCCACCGACGATTGTCCGCCGTAGAGCGCACTGTTGGCGGCCTTGATCAATTTGGCGGTGATGACGGGATCGGTCTGGATGATTCTGGCGATATCGGACGCGTCGGTCTTGTCGTCCTCCATGGCCCGACCAATACGCACCGCCACTTCCGGCAGGCTGGGGAGTTGCAGTTTGTCCTGATTCAGATCCTGCAGGAAACTGAAGGTGATCTGGTTTTCGAAATCCGTCGCCTCCCCCTCCTGCTCGCCGCTTACCTGATAGGCCGGCAGGCCCTGGCTCTCGGATGAGACATCCTTGATCAGATTATTATCTATGCGCAGATACTCAACCGGGGTAACCGCGCTTACATCGTACATTCGGGGGACCAGTCGGGCGAGCGGGCTCAGGGCGGAGGGGTGGTCCGTATTGAGGTCCATCACCTTGCCGTCTTCAGCTTTGAGCCGGACCGTTCCCTTCAGCAACAGATAACTGAAGTTATCCCGGCTTCCGATCTTTATCAGCAGCTCACCGGGGCGGGCCTGCCTGGTATCGACAGCCCTAAGGAGTACGTGCAACTGGGGATCGCTCATATCCCGCAGGGGAATGAATCTCCGGAGGCTGTCGATAGTTAGGTCGTTATTGGCTGAAATCATCGTTTTTCTGGGTTGTTGCGGCCTATCTTCTTTAATGGGGTGCGTTTGGTCAAAGGCCAATGGGTCTCTGCAAGCAACCTGAATACTATCACCGAGTACAACCGGGGTGCCCCGGCGGGTTGAGATTCAGGGTTCCCGTCAGTTCACTGACTGAGCTGAAACCATGGCGTCTCAGGTAATCGGCAATACCCTCGTTGATCTTAATACATATCAAGGGGTCATAGAACAGAGCCGTGCCTACGCCCACCGCACTCGCGCCGGCAATCAGGAACTCAATTGCGTCCCCTGCACTGTTGACCCCTCCCTGCCCGATGATGGGAATGCCCTGATCACTGCATACCTGGTAGACCTGATGGACCTTCAGCAGCGCCACGGGCTTGATGGCAGGGCCGGACAACCCCCCCTGGTTGTTGCCGATGACCGGTGAGCGGCTTTCGATATCGATGGCCATGCCCATCAGGGTGTTGATGACCGAGAAGGCATCGGTTCCGGCTTCAATACAGCCTTTGGCATTGGCGGCTATATCGGTTTGATTGGGGGACAGCTTGGTGATGATGGGTTTGTCGGTGGCACGCCGGCAGACCTCCACCACCCGGGCCGACATCGCGGGATCGTTGCCGAATGCCACCCCACCCTCCTTGACATTGGGGCAGGAGATGTTGATCTCGATGGCATCGATGGGCGAATCGTCGAAGCGCCGGGTCACCTCTTCGTATTCTTCCACCGTGGATCCGGAGACGTTGGCGATAAAGCGGGTCTCGGAAAAATCCAGCTTGGGGAGTATCTCCCCGATTACTCGTTCCATGCCGGGATTCTGCAGCCCGATGGCGTTCAGCATGCCGTCCGGGGTTTCGCAGACCCGATGGGGCATGTTACCGAGGCGGGGCTCCAGTGTGGTGCCCTTGAGGCATACGGCTCCCGCATCCCGGTTGGAAAATCCTTTGACCCGGGTATATTCCTCGCCAAAGCCCACACAGCCCGAAAGCAGGACCAGGGGGTTGTCGAGCTTAAGACCGCAGAAATCAACGGCCAGCAGCGCATCAGTTGTTGTTGTCATTAATTTGTTCTTTAGGGATCGCCAACTGAACCCGCATAGTGTTAACAGGCCCTAGCAGGGCGGACCGGCGTCCGGTAGGTATAATATCTCAGCTCCAGCATAACTTTAACCAATCGCGTAAGGGATTTCATGGCTTTGTGGTTTTCGGTCCCAGGATGAACAGTATTCTGAATATCGTGCTCTATGAACCGGAGATCCCCCCGAACACCGGCAATGTGATCAGGCTGTCCGCCAACATTGGCGCCTCTCTGCATCTGATCCACCCCCTGGGTTTCGATTTGACGGAAAAGACACTGCGGCGGGCGGGGCTGGATTACCGCCAGTTTGTCGGGATCCAGGAGCATTCAGACTACGCGGCTTTTCTCGAACAGGCCCGGCCCGGGCGTCTTTTCGCATTCAGCACCCATGGCACGACCCTTTATACCGAGGCCAGGTATCGTCCCGGGGATTTCCTGATGTTCGGTCCGGAAACAAGGGGCTTGCCCGAGGACCTGCGAAATGCCATCGAGCCCCGGCTGCTGCTGCGTGTTCCGATGCGACCGGGAAACCGGAGCATAAATCTATCCAACACCGTTGCACTGGCCGCCTATGAGGCATGGCGGCAGATGGATTTCCCCGAAGGGGTGTGAGAGGTCAGTCTCTTCGAAGTTCATCGGATACCGCGATGGGTGTCGGATATTTCATCACCACCCAGTAGGAGGAGACCACAAAGGTAAGCAGGGTGGCAATCTGTATCAGGTAGGAGGCAGGCTCACTGATGAAGGCGGCGTCCAGTGCCAGTACAGCGATCAGCAGGGAAAACTCACTGATCTGTCCCAGCCGAACGCCCACTTCACCGGAGAGCTTGCCGGTTTCACCGAACGCCTCAAGCAGGTAACGGAAGATAATCGGCTTCAATAGCAGCAGCGTGGCTGCAAGCATCGAGGCCGGCAGGATCACCTGCCCAACCATATCCAGTTTGAAGCTTGCCCCCAGGGTGAAAAAAAACATCACCAGGAAAAAGTCCCTCAGCGGTTTCAGACTTTGTACGATAAAAAGCGCGATGGGGCTGGTGGCAAGTGCGACACCCGCGATAAACGCACCGATCTCCTTGGAAAGGCCCAAGGTGCCGGCAAGCTGAGCCATACCCAGGCACCAGCCGATGGCAAGCAGAAAAATATACTCCTGAATCTTGTCGAAACGGCTTAACAGTGGGAACAACAGGTAACGCGCCACCCCGTAGGCAAACAGAGCCAGCGCCGGAAGATAGAGCAGAACCAGCGCCAGTTCGTAGAAAGGGGTATTCCCCTGGCCATGACCCTTCAGGATCAACAGCACCACGATGGCCATCAGATCCTGCAGCAGCAGGATACTGATAA
>JAHEHQ010000296.1:2244-3969 GCA_024644505.1 Gammaproteobacteria bacterium | reverse complement strand
GTGAAGGCTGCGGGTTTCAAGATCAATGAAGCCGGCGGCGAGATAAAAGGCAGCCCGGCGCTGTTTCTGGAGCAGGCGGCCACCATGGCAGACCGGGTCCCTCACACCTTTGCAGACGGGGTGAGGCGTGATATCAGCAGTTGTTTCTACGAGTTCGCACAGCGTCACCGGATGCCCGACGGAAAGAGATACGAAGGCTTCGTGACCGGCAATGCGGACCGGATCTTCGAGTCAACGGATCTGGCTGAATAGTATCCGTCCGGAAACCACAAGGCCCGTCATTCCGGCGCAGGCCGGAATCCAGTGACTCGTTGAACTCCCTGGATCCCGGCCTGCGCCGGGATGACGTGAAGTCAAAATAGAGTAGGTTTCTGAACGGACATTGAACAGCGTAGTTCCATAAATTCTCAATGGGATTTTCCTGCCTTCCGCATCTGTTAAATCAAGGACAGCTGCGGGATAATCCGCAACCTCCGGGAATGCCTCCCGGAATACAAACCCCGTTAAGGAGAGAAATTTCGATGTATCTGATATCCAGAAAGTCTGCCTTCCTGATGGCAGGCGCCCTGTTGAGCACACTGCTGGCTTTCAGCAGCACCCATGCCCAGGACCGGGGCCCCACGCCGGGATATACCGGGGACGCAGAGGGCAACATCACCCGTACCGGTGACGGCGGCTGCCTGCGTACCGGTTCCTGGAACCAGGACAAGGCCACCCTGGTGGGTTGCGACGGTGTCACGCTGGACGTCGAGATAACTGTGATCGAGGGCGAGCCCTCCGGGCTGGTCTCCGCGATCCTGATTCCCGCCGCCGCCCTGTTCGAATTCGACAAGGCGGAGGTGACCGACGAGGGGCGCGAGGCCATCGAGGAATACCGCAAGGGTCTGCGTCCGGAACTGAGCGAGGCCTTCATGGGCGTTATCATCGGCCATACGGACAGCGTGGGCGATCCCGAATACAACATGGGCCTGTCCCTCAGGCGGGCCGAGGCGGTCCGTGACTACCTGGTCAGCACCGGTGCCCCGGAGGATATTCTGCGGGTCGTGGGCCGGGGGGCCAATGACCCGATCGCCTCCAACGATACCAAAGAGGGCCGGGCCCTGAACCGCCGTGTGGAGGTGGTGGTGGTGGGTGAGGCGCGTGCCCTTGATGGCATGCTTTTTCCCAGTGTCGCGCTCTTCCCGCGCCGCAGCGCGGAGCTGACGGAGCAGGGCATACAGCTCTTGGAAGAAAACCGTGAAACCGCCAGGGCAATGATGTCGCGCGCCTCCTACATCGAGATCGTGGGCCACACGGATGATGTGGGCGACGACGATTACAACCAGGAACTCTCGGAACAGCGGGCCGAAACGGTGCGCGACTACCTGGTCGAGACCGGTGTGGATCCCAGCAAGATCGTCACCATCGGTGCGGGGGAGAGCATGCCCATCACCACCAACAGCACGGCGGAAGGCCGCGCCGAGAACCGTCGGGTCGAGGTGTTCGTGCTGGGCCGGGTCAGGTGATAGCGTTCTGACGATGTCTACTTATATATCGGCGCTTTCTCCGCCGATGGGCTGTTTAACCCGCGTTTCGCTGCGCTCAACGCAAGGCTGCGAAGAAGCGGGGGTCGATTGTGAGTAGATAGGCTGGATAGTGTAGCCTGCGTTGAGCGCAACGAAACGCGGGTCATGACTACCAGCAGGTGCCCGTGCCGGAGACGCTTTTGGCGCCCAGGGAGTTCAG
>JAHEHQ010000296.1:0-2234 GCA_024644505.1 Gammaproteobacteria bacterium | reverse complement strand
GTGCCGCAATTGTCGTTTGCCTGGGCACCGGCGCGTGCTGCACTCAGGGTGTAGGACTGGTTGCCGTTGCTGAGCACTACGCTGAGTGTGTAATAGCCATGTTCGGTACTGGCGCCGCCCATGATGTTGTCCACGGTGGCGCCGGCGTAGCTGTTGTTGTCCGCGTAATAGCGCTCCATGCGCGTGGCGAAGCCCAGCAGTGCCCCGGTGGCCTCGGTGCGCCGCGCCTTGTAGGTGTAGCTGGTGTAGACCGGGTAGGCGATCGCCGCGAGTATGGAAATCACCGCGATGGTGACCAGCAGTTCCACCAAGGTGAATCCAATGGTCGTTTTCAAGGGGATGGGGTGTTTCGAGATCTTTTTCATCATGTCGTTGACTGCATCAGGAACAGGATGCCTTCGCCACGGTGGAATAGCCCTGAGGCCGGATGGTGATGTCCCGTCTCTGGTCGTTGTCGCAGTTCTTCGGCGTCAGGGAGAAGGTAATGTTGCTGGCGGTGGCCAGTGCTCCGGTGGCGTTGTACCGAACAGACTCGACGGTGGTGCTGAAACTGATGTTGCCCTTAAGGGCGTCCTGGATGTAGATCAGCGCATCGGTGTCGTCCAGGGTGCCGGCGGTGCCGGAGTTGTCGGTGAACACGATCCAGCCGGTGGACCAGTCGGTACTGCCGGCGCAGGTGGCCTGGTCGGTGCTCGAGCAGAGGGATACGGGAACGCCCCTTTTCAGGGACTCGCTCCGGGCGACGGTCACCGCCTTGGTAAAATCATTGGCCAGGCCGGCGGCCCGGTTGTTATTGGCGAACCAGCCCATGGAGGGGATGGCAAGCGACAGGAAGACCAGGGCCACGATCAGGGCCACCATGAGTTCCACCAGGGTAAAGCCATGGCACCTGCTGAAGCTTGCTTGCCGCAAAGACCCCGGAAGCCTCGCTGATGGCTTCTTGGACTGCTGATTCATTAAACCTGACTCCTGAACTGATCGGGCCTGGCAACCGGGCGTCTTCGGAAACCGGGTTCCCAAGGCACTATCGGAATATTCGGCTTGTGCTTTTCCTAGCGTCCGAAAGACAAAAAACTTTACCGAAAAGCGCGCCGTGGGAATGGTCGGCAAGGTTCCGGCTTAGTGGGGGACGATAATAGGAATAGCGTTATTTTTTAGTGGGTTAGATCAGTAATTAGAGTCCTGGATTTTGTGATTGGCATCACGAAAGCACCTCCTCTGACACGCTCGCCGCGCAGGGGCCGCCCGGGTGGATCCGGAGAGTGAAAAGGCGTCGGGTCACGGCATTCCGAGCTGCTGCTAAACTGGTATTAAAATGGCAGAGGAGGTGGCGCGATGACCGAAAACGATTCCGATAACGGGGGTGTACTTGCCGGATCCGAGGTGGAGGCGAGGTTGAAACGGGAGCTGCCCCGCTGGTATGAAGAGCAGGGATTTATCTGTCGTGATTACCGTACCGGCGGGTGGAGGGCCACTCTCATGCTTGCCAATGCGGTGGGCCACCTGGCCGAGCTCGCTTTCCACCACCCGGATCTGCATCTTTCTTATGGTCTTCTCAAGGTTACCCTGAAAACCCACTCTGCGGACGGGATCACGGAGAAGGACCTGGAACTGGCGCGAAGGATCGAGGCGTTGATCATGTGGCGGCCAGCCGGGGAGGGGGGTGCGCTGGAGGGCATCCCGGACGACCCGAAGTTCCGGTATGTCGAATACGACTGAACCGCCGAACCCTGCCAAGACGCAGAGGATGTAATAATCAGTGTCCGTCTGGATACGGAACTATTTTTTTCGCGGCCTTGGCCGCGAACGGCGATTCCATGGCGTTGCCGTAGGAAACTTATGAAATGCTTTCTCTGCGTCTTGGCACCGCTGTGGTTGGCCTTGCCGGGATTTCCTCGCCTATAATGCGGTCCTACTGATCTGTACACCGTCCAAACGATACCCGCATAGTGTTTACAGGCCCTGATTAGTGTCCGTCCAGAAACACGTGGTTTCCAGAATCCAGGTCATCCCGGCGAAGGCCGGGATCCAGGGAATTCAGCGACTTACTGGATTCCGGCCTTCGCCGGAATGACGGAAGGTGCTGTTTACGGACGGACACTAAATTAAAGAGGGCAGGGGTCCGGAATATATGTCGATGCCGATTCTGAGCCGCCGGATCCTAATTTCCCTCATGCTGGTTCTGGGATACTCGCCCCAGCTCTGGGGGCTCGACCTCAGGGTGCAGTTGGAAG
>JAHEHQ010000295.1 GCA_024644505.1 Gammaproteobacteria bacterium | reverse complement strand
GTTCAGCGATGGCACCTTCGTCTATGTACCCAGGGGTGTGCGATGTCCCATGGAGCTGTCGACCTATTTCCGGATAAACGAGGCAAAGACCGGACAGTTCGAACGCACCCTCATCGTGGCCGAGGCGGGGAGCCACGTCAGCTACCTGGAAGGATGCACCGCCCCCATGCGTGACGAGAATCAGCTGCACGCTGCGGTGGTGGAACTGGTGGCATTGGAAGACGCACGGATCAAGTATTCCACGGTGCAGAACTGGTACCCCGGCGATGCCCGGGGACGCGGCGGTATCTACAATTTCGTCACCAAGCGCGGTGATTGCCGAGGAGACCGGTCCCACATCTCCTGGACCCAGGTCGAGACCGGTTCCGCCATCACCTGGAAGTACCCCAGCTGCATTCTCCGGGGCAAAGACTCGGTGGGTGAGTTCTACTCCGTTGCCGTAACCAAGGGCCGACAGCAGGCAGACACCGGCACCAAGATGATTCACATCGGTGAAAACACCCGCAGCACCATCGTTTCGAAGGGCATCTCCGCCATGCAGGGTTCCAATGCGTATCGCGGCATGGTGCGCATGACGACCGGTGCCGAAAATGCCCGCAACCATACCCAGTGCGACTCCTTACTCATCGGTGACCGGTGCTCGGCCCACACCTACCCCTATATCGAGGTGAAGAATCCAACGGCCACGGTGGAGCACGAGGCAACCACCTCCAAGGTCGGTGAAGACCAGCTCTTCTACTGCCGGCAGCGCGGCCTTTCCGAAGAGGACGCGGTGTCGATGATCATCAACGGCTTCTGCAAAGAGGTATTCAAAGAACTGCCGATGGAATTTGCGGTGGAGGCCCAGAAGCTGCTGGCGGTCAGCCTTGAAGGCGCGGTGGGTTGATGATCCGCCGGTATGACGAACAGGTTACCCGAATGAGGTTTGGAAAATGTTGAGAATAAAAGCTTTGAGAGCGAGCGTTGACGGCAAGGAGATACTCAAGGGTATCGATCTTGAGGTCAGGGCAGGCGAAGTTCATGCGGTCATGGGACCCAACGGTTCGGGCAAAAGCACCCTGGCCCATGTGCTGGCGGGCCGGGACGGTTATCAGGTCACCGGCGGCGGTGTGGATCTGATGGGACAGGATCTGCTGGATCTCGAAACCGAGGAGCGGGCGCACCAGGGCTTGTTCCTGGCAATGCAATACCCGGTCGAGCTGCCGGGGGTCAACAACCTGACGTTTCTGCGCGAATCCCTCAACGCGGTGCGGCGTGCCCGCGGAGAAGCGGAGATGGATGCGGTCGGTTTCATGAAACTGGTTCGACAGAAGGCAAACGACGTCAAGCTGGACCAGAAACTCCTGAAGCGTTCCGTCAATGCCGGTTTTTCCGGGGGGGAAAAGAAGCGCAACGAGATCCTGCAGATGGCGGTACTCGAACCTCGGCTGGCCATCCTGGACGAGACCGACTCGGGACTGGATATCGATGCCCTGCGAACCGTGGCGGACGGGGTGAACATGATGCGTTCACCGGACAGGGCAATGATTGTGGTGACCCACTATCAACGGCTCCTGGATTACATCGAGCCCGACCACCTGCACGTGCTGGCCGATGGCAGAATCGTGCGTTCGGGGGGCAAGGAGCTGGCTGTCGAGCTCGAGGAGCGCGGTTACGGATGGCTGCTGGAGGAGCATGCGGCATGACACGGCAGTTGCAGGCGGTTTCCGATTTTCAAAAGGCGACGCAGCACTATATCGCAGGGCTTCCCCTGGATCAGGGGGCCTGGTTGACTGACCATCGCTGGTCGGCAGCCATGCGATTTTCCGATCTGGGTTTCCCGGACAAGCGAGAGGAAGCCTGGCGCTATACAAGCATCGAGGGTCTCCTCGAACAGGGATTTATCACGTCGGACAGCGACAGCGAGGTGGTGGGGGCCGAGTTTGAGCAGCATTTTTTGCACGGACCTACGGCCGGGAGAGTGGTTTTCGTGGACGGGACCTTCCAGCCCGCGTTGTCGGACACCCATATCCCGGGGGTGCGGGTCAGCAATCTCCGCACAGCCATGGAGACCTCGGATCTGGAAATACTGAAGTCTGTGGGCACCTTGTCCGGTCCCGGCACCCACGGTTTCTCTGCACTCAACATGGCCACCATGAGGGACGGTGCCCTGATCCGTGTTGGCGGGGGTTCCCGGCTGGATGCGCCCATCGACCTGATCAGCATATCCACATCCTCGGCATCAGGCAGGACCATGCGGCCGCGTCACCTCATAGTCCTGGAGCGGGGCGCCGAAGCAATGCTGGTTGAACGTTACCTGTCGCTGCATGAGGGTGCCTATTTCAACAACCTGGTATGTGAGGTTCTGTTGGAGGAGGGTGCCAGTCTGATCCATCAACGCGTTCAGCAGGAGAGCGAGTCGGCCTACCATCTGGCCGACCTTCATATAGAGCTTCAGGCCGATGCCAGTTACCGGGGCGTCAACCTGGCGATGGGCGGGGCCTGGTCACGCACCATGATCAGCAACTGTTTCGCGGCGCCGGGTGCCAGTTGTGAACTGCACGGGCTCTATCTGGCCGGTGAAGGGCAGCTGGTGGACTTTCACCTCGATGTGGACCATGCGGTTCCCGGTTGTGACAGCCGGGAGAATTTCAGGGGAATCCTTCATGGAAACGGACGGGCCGTGTTCGACGGCCGCATTCTGGTTCAAGAACAGGCGCAGAAAAGCAGTGCGCACCTGTCCAATGCGAATCTGATGTTGTCGCGACGCGCGGAAGTCGATACCAAACCGCAACTCGAGATACTCGCCGATGACGTCCTGTGCAGCCATGGCACCACGGTGGGCCAGATTGATCCCCAGGCACTTTTCTACCTGCGCTCAAGGGGGCTCAGCGAAGAACGGGCACGAAGGTTGCTGTGCCTGGGATTTGCCAGCGAGATTCTGGAGGAGTTCCGGTCCGCAGGCCTGCGGGAACATCTCGCCGGATTGATACAGAAAAAAATCGGATCCGAACCCTAAACAATGAGTATGCCAGCATCCAATGCGGAAAAACCCATGCTCCCGGAACAGTCCAAGATCGTGGAGGCGATTCGCAGGATCTATGATCCGGAGATCCCGGTCAACATCTACGACCTGGGCCTGATATACAGGCTGCATGTGGATACGGCAGGAAAAGTGGAGGTGGATATGACCCTCACGGCGCCGGCCTGTCCCGTGGCGGGCACACTGCCTGGCGAGGTGGGCAGGATGATAGAGTCTGTGCCCGGTGTGTCTGAGGCGGTGGTGCGACTGGTCTGGGACCCGCCCTGGGGACAGGAACGCATGACCGAGGAGGCCCGCCTGGAGTTGGGCCTGTTGTGACGGGAGATATGCCATTATGGATGAAATTTCAACCTATGAAGACTACCGGCCCGCTCGGGAGCAGGGTGTGATCGATATCGACGAGATCGTGGATAACTTCGAGTTTCTCGATGACTGGGACCAGCGCTATCAGTATCTGGTCGAGCTCGGCGAGGACCTGGAACCACTGCCGGATGCGCTGAAAACCGCGGAGAACTGGGTGAAGCCCTGCATGAGTACGGTGCACGTGGCCGCCGAGACAGTACCGGGTAGCCCGGGACTGATTCGATTCCGGGGGGATTGCGACACAGCCGTCATAAAGGGTGTGATCGCCCTTTTGATCGATCTGATGTCTTATCGCAGCCTGGCAGACATCCATGAATTGGACGTTGACAGCCTGTTCAAGCGCCTCAGGTTGGAAGAAAACCTCAGCCCTAATCGCCATGTAGGGATTTATGCGATTGTTGACAAGATGCTCGAAAGAGCGGAGGCTTTAACCGGTACCGACACTCGACCGGTACTCGCAGCACATTGACCCCTTTTCTCTAGGGCCTGTTAACACTATGCGGATACCCAGCGTTGGCCCTCCAATGAGGCCAGGCGCCCCGAAGGAAGTGCCCTTGGGGTGCAAGGCGCGCAGAGCGAAGTTTGGTTG
>JAHEHQ010000294.1 GCA_024644505.1 Gammaproteobacteria bacterium | reverse complement strand
GACCCCGGCAACTGGGGTCTCGAGGAGGGCAGGGCCTGCATCGACTGCCATAAAAAGTCCTCCCCCGGGCTGACCCGTCAATGGCATAACAGCGCGCACCGGGAAGCGGAGGTTAACTGTCTGGACTGCCATCAGGCGGATCCGGGCGACGACGATGCCATCGAACACGAGGGCGCCGTGATCGCCACCATCGTATCGCCAAAGGATTGCGGCCGCTGCCATACCACCGAGTTCAGGCAGCAGCAGGGGTCGGTGCATGCCGACACCCTGGCACGCCTGAATCAGGCCGTGCCGGCCCTCACGGGGCGCAGCGGCACCTCAACCTCGGTGGCGGCGGGCTGCGCCCTGTGCCACGGCTCGCGGATCGAAGTCAGGGGTGACGGCTCTCTTGCTCCCGACACCTGGCCAAATACGGGGATCGGCCGCATAAATCCGGATGGGTCAAAGGGGTCCTGCAGTTCCTGCCACGGACGTCATCGTTTCTCCAAGGCCCAGGCACGGGAACCCGGTGCCTGCACCTGGTGCCACTCGGGCACAGATTCACCGGACCGGGAAGTCTATGAGGCCTCAAAGCACGGTATCCTGTTCAATGCACATCGGGAACAGATGAATCTCGATAACGACCACTGGGTGGTTGGTCAGGATTATGATGCCGCCCCCACCTGTGTCACCTGCCACATGGGGGCGGCGCCGGGCCTGAAGGGGACTCATGATGTGGGCATGCGGGAGGCCTGGGCCCTGAACACACCCGTATCGGAGAAACAGTCTCTGGTGGTGTTAAAGGATGGGGACAAGCTTGAGCTGCCGGAATCCCGATCCGCACCCCGCAGGGGAGAAGAAATAACCAAACCCGACGGCAGCACGGGCACCGTCAAGGCGGTGGCGAGTTCGAAGCGACGGCGCCAGATCATGACAAAGGTCTGCCTGGAGTGCCACAGCAAGGGCTTTGCGAAGGCCTCCCTGCAGACTTTCGACGACCTGGTCAAACTGTTCAATCTGAAGTACGGCGAGCCTTCCCGGGCCATCATGCAGGCCTTGTATGAAAAAGGTCTTCTGACCCCGGCGGCGTTTGACGAACCCATGGAACAGATCTACTGGGAACTCTGGCACAACCAGGGCATACGGGCTCGGCACGGGGCCGCCATGGGCAGTGCCAAAGACACCTGGTGGGAAGGTGTCCACAGGGTGGACAGCACGTTTCATAACCGTTTCCTGCCCCAGCTGCACAAGGTCGCCGGCGAAGATCTGGCCGAAACGCTGATCCGGGAACACGTGACGGATACGCGGCCTGAAGCCTCCTCGAAACCCTTCTTCGGTTACGGCAGCGGAAGTTCAGACCGTGATTAGGTTCAGGCTTCCTGAGTTCATCACCCGTCATGTCCTGTTTGCCCTGATAGTGGGCAGCATGGCAGGCATCGGCTTCGTGCTGTTTCTGGTCGAATTCGACCACATCAGCTCCACGGAGGCGTTCTGCACCTCCTGCCACTCCATGGAGCTGGTGGCAGAGCCCTACCGGCAATCCAGCCACTATCTGCCCGAATCCGGGGTGCGGGCAAGCTGTGGCGATTGCCACGTGTCCGAGGGGGTGTTCGCGGCCAGTTGGGATCATCTCCTGGGCGCCAAGGATCTTTTCGCCCAACTGTTTGGACCGGATTACGATGATCCGGCCATCAACGCCCTTCACCTGCCGGAGGGGGCCTTCGAGGCACGCCGGTGGTTCAGAAAGACAGACTCAAGAACCTGCCGGCGCTGCCACATCCAGGATGCCATTGCCGGCTCGCGACCTGCCACCCTGTCCATACACCTTGAGGAGGCCAAGGGAAAGACCTGTGTCGATTGTCACTACAACCTGGTCCACCGACCCGTACCGGATGAAAAGACCTTCAAGCGGGATCGTTGGAACCGCATGATCGAGAAGGAATTCGGACTGGAATCGGGCGCGGCGGACGCACTGTTGGCCGATTAATGCTGACAGGGCTTCAGACCGACGCTGATACCGGGAAACAGCGTGAGTATCGCCACCATGACAACCAGCACAAAGCTGATCAGCATGGCCAGCAGACCCACGTAGGATAAGATGACGGGAAGCAATTCGGACTGCAGACCCGGAAGCATGGTCGGGAGCTGAAGCAGAATGCCCAATACGAATATAGCGGCTGAGATAATGACGGTGGCACGCATCGTCTTGCAGGTAAGAATAGTCATTTCGGTGTTCTCCGGATACTGCCTGGAACGGTCTATATATTAGTATAATCTAATATATCAATCAACCGCATTTAGAACCGATTTTTCTCCTACCCCCCTGAGCGGCCTGAACCAGAAATTCCTTAGCCATGACCGGCAGTATGACCGGGAAAACCCTTGGCAAGGATACGCTCAGCTTTGAGCATGAGAACCGGCCGGCGCAAGGGTATGATCAACCCATGAATTCGGAAGACCCTTTCCGTTATTACGCCGTACGCAGATTGAACCCGTTCCGGGGTGTGATCCAGGTGGCCGGCAATGACGAAGCCCGGGCCCTCAGCCCCAACGGTCGGGAATGGGAGATCCAGATCCGGGCCGAGACACCGGACATGTGGGGTGCCGGATCCGTAGGAGAACCCATAACCCGGTTCCTGCGTTTTGGCGTCTGGTCTGCCTCCAGGGGGCTGAAGCGGGTTCCGGCACATCCTCTGCTGGATCTCACGACCATGCTCAGCAGAACCGAGGAACTCACAAGCTCACTCGCCCGGGAAAGAAAGAATCTGCCCTTTCCCCTGCGGGACCGGTTTGAACTCTGGCTGCTGGATGGAAAAGAGAGAATGCCCCTGGCCCTGTTGGCAAGCAGCACCGACAGCAGCAATCTGCACAAATCCATGTCGAAACGCTGGATCTGTGCCGACCGCGCCAACGACGATTTCCCCGCACCTGACACCGCGCGGAAACGCCCGCCCCACCCCCGTATGAGCAGGCTGGAGCGGCTCGTTGCCGGGGAGAGCGGACACAGCATCGCCCAGTGGTTCGAGCGAACAGACAACGGCGCCGGCTCAGGCCGGCCGGTGGACGAACCGGAAGAACTCTCCAATCGCCGGCTCGAAAAACACCATTTTCCCGAACTGCTGCTGAAAGAAGACTGGCCGAACCCCCACGACAGATCCCTGGTCTTGAATTATATCCAATGGCTATCCCCCTGCCTGCTGACTCTGCAGCATCTTTCGGACGAAACCCGCGGCCGGCTGGAGAAGGCCGCATGCGCACAGGCGTCACAGGTAGAAAACACCTGGACATTGTTTCCCAGGATCATCCACCGGGAGATCATTGAAGCCGCCCGGGTGGAAGCCCGATTACGGCGAGCCAGATAGATGTTCGCAACTTGACGTAACTGGTTTTATCATGGTTTCCCTGCCCGACGGGTGTGCGGGTATCGGAGCCGATTCAAACGAAACATTCGCAAGAGCATTCCTCATGAATACGACAGAATCCATCATCATCGGACAGGCCGGGGAACCGGTACCTCTTTTGCCGCGCATGGCCAACCGTCACGGGCTCATCGCAGGCGCGACAGGCACCGGGAAGACGGTAACCCTTCAGAGTCTGACGGAAGAATTCAGCCTGCAAGGCGTCCCGGTATTCCTTGCTGACGTGAAAGGCGATCTCTCGGGTCTCTGCCAGCCGGGTAAGGAGCACCCGAAGATCCGGGAGCGGGTGGACCTCATGGGTCTGACGGATTTCTCTTTTCGCGGGTTCCCGGTTACCTTCTGGGACGTGCACGGCAAGCAGGGACATCCCGTTCGCACCACCCTTTCCGATCTCGGCCCCCTGCTGCTTTCCAGGCTGCTCAAGCTCAACGACACCCAGTACGGCGTTCTGTCCCTGGTATTTCGGGTTGCGGACGACAACGGTTGGCTGTTACTGGACATCAAGGATCTGCGCTCCATGCTCCAGTACGTTGCCGAAAACGCCAGGGATTTTCAAACGCTCTACGGGAATGTGTCAGCC
>JAHEHQ010000030.1 GCA_024644505.1 Gammaproteobacteria bacterium | reverse complement strand
AATACAGCCAGTAACGGCGACGTAGGATGATGCGCTTGTGCTGGGTCGTGGTCTGCCGGAAACGGGGAAAGGTCAGCCAGGCCGAGATCGCCACGGCCAGGGTCAGGCCGCCGGCAAACAGGTAGAGCCAGGCGTAATCGAGCGCCAACACCTCGATACCCAGCCAGACCATGATGAAGGCGAACAGAGCGGCAAACGAGCGGGCCGAAATCTGTCGTCCCATGGCCTCCGGCAGGCGATCCCTGCCAATCCACTGCAGGGTCAGGGACTGCTGGAGGGTTTCGTAATAGTGAAATCCGGTGGACATTATCAGGGTCGTGGCATAAAGCCCCCAGACGGTCGAAAACTGCCCGGTCAGCATCACCCCCAGCCCCGTCAGGCCGAGCGCCAGCAGCGCCAGGGCCTGCTCACGGATCGCCAACAGGACGAATACCACGCTGAACGCGAGGAATCCCGGGATCTCCCGCAATGACTGCAGTATTCCGATCTCCGCGCCGCTGAAGGCGGCGCGCTCCACCACGAAGTTGTTGAGCAGTGCCTGCCAGACGGAGAAGGCTATAGACATGGCTGCTGCCATCAAGATAAGCAGAATCTCCGGTCTGCGCCATCCTTCGGATTGGTAAGTGGTCATGGGTGAACCGAGCCGGGCATTGGAACAAGTCTGCCATTGTATCGGTTAATTAGAAAACACTGGCCGGTCAATCCTCCTCCGCATCATCGTTGCCGGTGACGGTGGGTGATTTCAGCTGACAATGGCGGATCATGCGCCTCAGCCTGATTCCGATAAAAGACTGATGTGACTTGCGGGGTGGCCGGATTTCCGGTCACCCCTTTTTTTTGTGTTATAAATATACCAGATATGTCGTGTGTTTGATGTGTTTCCGACGCCGCAACGCACGGCCCAGTGAAGGGGAGGACCGAACTGTGAAGAAATTGATTGCCGTGATGTTGTTTGCCGCCACCCTGGTATCCCATGCCGGGGAGTTCACTTCAACACTGTTGGTCCAGACCGGCCAGATGCGTGAGAGTGACCTGATCGTTCGCGTTATCACCGACCTGGAAGCCAAAAAGACCTGCCTGGCATTTTATGTGCGCACCTCGGGCACCAGCCCGGTGGTCCACTGCTATGACGCTACCTCTGGGTTTGGCGCAACACTCAGCCAGGTGGGTCACCTCAAATCCGACGACCTGGTGATCCGCAAGCTGGAAGATACCAAGAACAACATGTCCTGCCTGGTGGCCTATGTCAGCACGCCGGGTACGTCCCCGGCGGTCAGCTGCTATCTGAACAAGCAGCGCTTCAAGGATCACATGCTGGAGGCGGGACATCTCCGGGAGGGTGATCTGGATATTCGGCGCATCGTCGATCCCGGCAACCTGAGGACCTGTCTGGTGGCCTATGTGAAGACCGAGGGTACATCCCCTTCGATCGAGTGTTACGAGTCACCCACCGTGGCCAAGCGGGGCGCACTGCACCAGGGCGGCAACCTCAAGGCCGGTGATCTGGTGGTGAGAAAGATTATCGATACCGCAAACCGGAAGGCCTGTCTGGTGACTTATGTGAGCACGGCGGGTACGTCCTCCAATGTGTTCTGTTTCGATGAATGATTCCATGCCCGATTTTTTCGAGTCTGTTCGGCATCAGCTTCCGAACAAGGTGTGCTCCGGGGTGTTGGAAATCCGGGGGATATCGAGACAAGTGGTTGTAATGACTTGGGGAATGAAGTAAAAATTAGTATTCAGGAAATATCTGCACAAAAAATCCGGAATGGGCCCCGTGAGCTTCCTGTTCATATGGCAGGGCTTTGGTAGGCTGGAGGAAAAAGAGTCTAAAGGTCTTTTACTATCTTGAGGTGTCAATGCTGTGAGTAAGAAAACACTGATCGTCTACAGCGCCCTTGCCACGTTAGGCTGCAGTAGCCTGATGTTCATGCAGAGTGCTCAAGCTGCCAACATGTTCAATATGATGAATCCATCGAAATGGTTTGGCAATGACAGGGGTGGCCGTTATTACGACGACTATTACTATGACCGTTATCGTTATGGTGGTCCCTATGGCGGATATGGCCCGGGCTGGGGTGGCTACGGCCCCGGTTATGGTTACGGTCCAGGCTGGGGCGGCTATGGCCCGGGTTATGGTCCCGGATGGGGCGGTTATGGCTATGGACAGCAACAGAAGAGCGAACCCCCACCACCGCCGCTCCCGCAATAAACTGCCGAGTCATCGCGGTTCACCAGAAAATGAATAAAAAAGCCCGGCCGGAGTGCCGGGCTTTTTTTCGAAGCGAGTCTTATTGCCTGGAGTCTTTGACCGCTTATTTTTCGATGGCTGTGCGGATGCACTGAAGATAGGCCTGCTCGTCGGGCATCCGGTTGTACCGCTGGGATTCCCAGATCATCTGCCCCAGGCATTCCATCATCTCGTGTTCGGCGGTGTGCGCATCGCCGCATTTCATAATCAGTTGCCGGTACAGGCCGCTGATCCCTGCCGGCCGGTTGGTGCTGATCTGCTCCTGCAGCCCCAGGTGCATGGACAGATGGAGGAAGGGGTTGGATTGCCCCCCCTCGGGCGTGAAATCCTTTTCCAGAACCCCATCCGGATCCTCCAGAAAGGTATGGTACTCCGGGTGCTGTTCCACGACAGTGGCAATGATCTGTTCCAGGGGATCCATGGGCTCCCCTGACAACCGTTTGCGCCAGGCTTCTATGAAGACGCGGCGCATCTGGGTTCTGTCGGTTCCGAACATGGGGATAAAGTTACTGGTTACTAGTAACTAGAGGTTCGTGGGTTACGTCGGAAGCAGTTACAATACAAAGACATATCTGCATTCTAGTTTCCCCATTCAACGCATTCATTAACTTGCACTCACTCAAATATATCAAGGTGGCTCAATCGAAAAACCAGTAACTAGTAACTGGTTTTATCTTTATATTCGCACAAATCCTCAATAATACAGGAACCGCACCGGGGCTTGCGGGCCACGCAGGTATAACGTCCGTGGAGGATCAGCCAGTGGTGGGCGTCTTTGAGGAATTCCTTGGGAACGTTTCTCAGCAGCCGCTTTTCCACTTCCAGGACGTTTTTCCCCGGGGCGATGCGGGTACGGTTGGAAAGACGGAAAATGTGGGTGTCCACCGCCATGGCGGGATGCCCGAAGGCGGTATTGAGGATGACATTGGCCGTCTTGCGGCCCACCCCCGGCAGCGCCTCCAGCGCCTTGCGGTCATCCGGCACTTCACCGTTGTATCGCTCGACCAGCAGCCGGCAGGTCTTGATGATGTTGGCTGCCTTGGTGTTGTAGAGGCCAATGGTCTTGATGTATTTCTTCAGGCCCGTTTCGCCCAGATCCAGGATGGCCCGGGGTGTATCCGCGACGGCATAGAGACCCGCGGTGGCCTTGTTGACGCCCTTGTCCGTTGCCTGTGCGGAGAGGATCACCGACACCAGCAGTTGGAACGGGGTTTCGTGCTCCAGTTCGGTGGTGGGGTTCGGGTCGGCCGCCCTCAGACGCTCGAAAATCTCCCTGCGTTTGTGCTTGTTCATCGGTAGGTCAGGCGAATCAGGCGGTACCCGCTTCGGTTCCCTGCTCCAGGGGTTCTCTGACTGTCGCTGCCTGTCTTCGGGTCAGTCGCTTGTCGATCAGGTTTTTGATCGCAATCAGAAACCCCAGCCCGATAAAGGCGCCCGGCGGCAGAATGGCCATCAGCATCCCCTTGAAATCCTCACCGAGGCTGAATCTCAACCCCTGCGCCGCTTCACCGAACATCAGGTGAGCCTGGTCGAAAAGGGTACCCTGACCGACCAGTTCCCTCAGGGCGCCCAGGGTCACCAGTACCAGGGTGAATCCGATACCCATGGCGAGGCCGTCGAGCAGAGAGCGCCCCAGGGAGTGTTTCGAGGCATAGGCCTCGGCCCGCCCGATGATGGCGCAGTTGGTCACGATCAACGGGATGAAAATGCCCAGGATCTTATAGAGTTCATGGAACCAGGCGTTCATGCTGAGTTCCACTGCGGTGACGAAAGAGGCGATGACTAACACGAAAACCGGCAGTCGCACCTCGGACCTCACCAGATTACGGATCAGGGACACGGTGCCGTTGGAAAGCGTCAGCACCAATGTGGTGGCTATGCCCAGCCCCAGTCCGTTCACGGCGCTGTTGGTGACGGCCAGCAGGGGGCAGAGTCCCAGCAGGGCAACGAGTGCCTGGTTGTTCGTCCACAGGCCGTCTTTAACCAGTTTCACATAGGGGTTGTCCGTCATTCCCGGCCTCGGTTCCCGGCGGGTTGTTGATGGTCCCCGGACAAGCCGGCCGTTTTGGGTAGTGAGTCTGTGGGGGGCTCGAACAGTCGCTCTCCGTGTTCCCTGAAATAGATCAGGGTGTTTTTGACCGCCTTGACGATGGACCGTGGCGTGACCGTGGCGCCGGTGAACTGGTCGAAGACACCGCCGTCCCGCTTTACTCCCCAGCCTGCCAGCGATGGATTGTTCAAAGAACGGTTATCGAAACCAAGGATCCAGTCCGATTTCCGCAGCTCCATCTTGTCCCCCAGTCCCGGCGTCTCCTTGTGGGAGACTACTCTCACGCCACCCAGAGTTCCATCTATCCGCACCGCCACCAGCAGTTTCATCGGGCCGCTGTATCCGTCGGGCACAATGGAGCCGAAGACCGCGGCTACCGGTTGTCCCTGTTTGCGTCCCAGGTAGACCTGTATCCTGTCGCCACCCAATCTATCCGGATCATCCAGCAGCCTGTTGTCGGAAATGATGTCGTTGTCGATGCTGTCGGCGGGTATCAGGGCGTTCAGGCTGCGCAGCAGCGCGAGACGCTCGTTTTCCGCGATGCGATCGGCCGTCTGCAGGTGGGTGAAGGCCACCAGGCCGGTGCCGGCGACTGCGAACAGTGCCAGGATCAGACCTGAGAGCATTACCGGGTGTTTATTCATTTTTACCGATCCCGTGACCGAATGCCCTGGGTTGCGTGTAGTAGTCTATCGTGGGCGCGGCCATGTTCATCAGGAGTACGGCGAAGGCTACGGCGTCGGGGTACCCGCCCCAGGTTCGTATGACAAATATCAATACGGCGATACTGGCGCCGTAGATCAACTGCCCTTTGCGTGTCGTGCAGGCGCTGACGGGATCGGTGGCTATGAAGAAGGCCCCCAGCAGAGTGCCGCCGCTGAAGATATGGAAAAGGCCGAAGGGGTGGGTCTCCTGGTCCAATGCGTGGAACAGCATGGCGATCAACAGCAGCGCCACCAGCATGGAAACGGGGATATGCCAGCTGATGACCCTCTTGTACAGCAGCAGCAGTCCGCCGAGCAGGAACCAGTTCCCGACCCATTCCCAGCCGATACCGCCGAAGTCCCCCCAAAGCGGGCTCAGGCGTATCTCGCTGATCATGATGTTGAGATCCAGCTGGGTGCGCATGGTATCCAGGGGAGTCGCCATGGTGATGGCATCCCAGTCCAGGCCGGCGGGCAGGGTGCCGGTGAAGATCACCGACAGCGTCTGACCCAGCCCGAGTATCTGTTCGTTGAGCATGCGCGGCGGCAGCCAGGCGGTCATTTCCACCGGATACGAGATCAGCAGCAACACGTATCCTGCCATGGCCGGATTGAAGGGGTTGTAGCCGATGCCCCCATACATGTGCTTCACCACGATAATGGCGAAACCCACACCCAGGACGGTCAGCCACCAGGGCAGCAGCGGCGGGACGGCCAGCGCGAACAGCAGGGCCGTCACCACGGCGCTCAGGTCTCCTACCGCGGGCATCACCGGCCTGGACCGAAGCTTGAGCACTGCCGCCTCGCCGGCTACGGCCACCAGGCTTGCCAGCAGCATGTTGACCAGAATACCCCAGCCGAAGTACCAGATCATGGCGATGCTGCCGGGCACCAGGGCGATGATCACCCACAACATGGTCCATGTGACGCTGTTGGGTCGCTCGGTGTGGGGTGATGTGACAGAGGGGAAATGCATCCGTCATCCGTCCTGTCGTTCGGTTTCGGCCGTTGCGGCATCAGCCGGTGGCTGCGACGGCCGGGTTGCCTCTCTGCGGGCATCGGCTGCGTCTATCTGCCTTTGCTGGGCCTCGGTGAGCTGCCGGGTGTTTTCCGGCATGACGCCTTGTTCCGCGAGCCGGGCCTTTTTTTCAGCGGCCCTTTTCAAGGCAGCCTCGATAGCGGCCTTTTTCGGGTCCGCAGACGTTCCAGCCGCGGCGGGTCTCTTTTTCAAGGCTGCCTTTTTCTTTTTCAGGCGGGCCTTCTTCTCGGCCTCGAGGCGGGCAAGGCGTTCCTGCCTCGCCTCGTGACGGCGTCGGGCATGTTCCGATTTTTGTTTTTCCTGATCGAGTGCCCAGCTCTCCTGCTTCGCGTATCGATAGTACTGAACCAGGGGAATACGCGAAGGACAGACGTGGGAGCAGCAGCCGCATTCGATGCAGTCGAAGAGGTTGTACTCCTGAACCTTTTCCAGGTCTTTGGCCCTGGCATACCAGTACATCTGCTGGGGCAGGAGATTGGCCGGACAGACCTTCGCGCATTCACCGCACCGGATGCAGGGGGCGGCGGGCCCGGGGTCCGGTGCCTCCTCGGTGCCGGCAACGAGCAGGCAGTTCGAGCCCTTGGTCACGGGGGCCTGGTCGTCCTGCAGGGCAAAGCCCATCATGGGACCGCCCAGGATCAGTCGGGACGCCGCGTACGTATAGCCGCCGGCCTGCCCGATCAAATCCTTTATTGGAGTGCCCACCAGCACCTCCAGATTGCAGGGTTCAGCAACGCCCAGGCCGGTCAGGGTGAGGTAGCGGGATATCAAGGGCTTGCCTTCCAGCACCGCGTCGGCCACCGCAGCCGCTGTCCCCACGTTGTGGCAGACGATGCCGATCTGGGCAGGTATCCCGCCCGAGGGTACCTCCAGGTTCGTCAACATCTTGATCAGCTGCTTTTCACCCCCAGAGGGGTATAGGGTGGGGATGGTCACCACCGTTGTCTGGTCGAGGCCGATATCCCTGACTGCCTGGGTCATGGCGGCAATGGCATCCGGCTTGTTGTCCTCGATGCCGATAAGGCACTCGTCCGCCTCAACCAGCTGACGCAGAATTGCCACCCCGGCAACCACGCGGTCGGCCTTTTCCCGCATCAGCATGTCATCACAGGTGATGTAGGGTTCGCATTCCGCCCCATTGATGACCAGGGTGTTTATGGGCTGCTCCCTGCCGGGGTTGACCTTGACGCTGGTGGGAAAGGCTGCGCCCCCCATGCCGACGATGCCCGCATCCCTGATTCTGGCACGCAGGGTGTCGGGGTTGAGGGCATTAACGTCCCCGATCGGCTCCGGCAGCTCACACCACCGGTCCTCGCCGTCGGTCCGGATGAGTATGCAGGGAGCCGGCAGGCCCGACGGGTGAGGAACAGGGCGATCCTCGATACCGATGACTACACCGGAACTGGCGGCATGAACCGGTGCGCTTATCAATCCCTGGGGGGCGGCGATCATCTGCCCCTTGAGTACAGGATCACCGGCCGATACCAGCGGCTTGGCGATCGCTCCGATGTGTTGCTGCAGCGGCAGTATCAACAGTTCGGGAAGCAAGGCCCGACGCACCGGCCGGCCGGTGGACTGGGCCTTGTTGTCAGGCAGGTGAAGTCCCCCGTGAAACCGGTGGAGGCGGTGGGTGGTCCTTGGGGCGCTTGGGTAATGCATCCTGGATTCGCCCCCTAACCCGCGGCTGCCGTCGCTTCGGGTGGGTGGAGGTCCTTCCCGGTGGGCAGGGGCCATTTCCAGCTGCCGGTGTCCACGCCGACGGGGATCATGTGTATGCACTCCACCGGACAGGGAGGCAGGCAGAGTTCGCAGCCGGTGCATTCGCTCTCGATGACCGTGTGCATTTGTTTGGCTGCGCCCAGGATGGCATCCACCGGACAGGCCTGGATGCAGAGGGTGCAGCCGATGCACTCCTGTTCATCGATAACCGCGAGAGAGAACGGCTTTTCCTCTGCCGCCAAGCCCTCCAGGGGTACCGGATCTTTTCCCAGCAGGTCTGCCAGGGCGATCATGGTGGCTTCGCCCCCGGGTGGGCAGAGGTTGATATCCGATTCTTCTGAGGCTATCGCTTCCGCATAGGGTCGGCAGCCGGGATGGCCGCACTGCCCGCACTGGGTCTGTGGCAGCAGGGCATTTATCTTGTCCACGATGGGATCGCCTTCCACCCGGAAGTGGATTGCGGAATAGCCCAGCAAGAGCCCGAAGAGCAGGGCGAGGGCGGAGATGGCGAGGACGGCAATCAGCACTAGCTCGCAACCAGGCCGGCGAATCCCATGAAGGCCATGGACATCAGCCCGGCAGTGACCAGGGCGATTGCGCTGCCCTGGAAGGGCTCCGGAACATCGGCAACGTTGACCCGCTCCCGAACGGCCGCAAACAGCACCAGTACCAGGGAGAACCCGCCGGCTGCCCCGAGTCCGTAAAGCGCTGACTCGATGAACCCGTGTCGTTCCTGCACATTTAGCAGGGCCACACCCAGGACCGCGCAATTGGTGGTGATCAGTGGCAGGAAGATGCCCAGGACCTGGTACAGCATCGGGCTGGTCTTGTGCATGACCGTTTCGGTGAACTGCACCACCACGGCGATCACCAGGATAAAGGCGATGGTGCGCAGGTAGGTGAGTTCCAGGGGGATGAGCAGATATTCGTTGATCAGGTAGCTGCAGATCGAAGACAGGGTCAGCACAAAAGTGGTCGCCAGCCCCATGCCCACCGCGGTTTCCAGTTTGCGGGACACGCCCATGAACGGACAGAGCCCGAGAAACTTCACGAGCACGAAGTTGTTCACCAGCACGGTGCTGATCAATATCAGGGCGTACTCTTTCACGGTATCCGCATGGTGTTGACAGGACCTGGCAGGCTATTTCACCCGCATGCCCGGTTTGGCCCCCGAATCCGGGCTCAGCATGAAGATATCCTTACCGCCCGGTCCGGCTGCAAGAATCATCCCCTCCGATACGCCGAAGCGCATCTTCCTCGGGGCCAGGTTGGCGACCATGACGGTCAGCCGACCCTCCAGGTCTTCCGGTTTGTACGCGGACTTGATCCCCGCGAAGACGTTTCGGGTTTCACCACCCAGGTCGAGGGTGAGCTGCAGCAGCTTGTCGGCGCCTTCCACCTGATCTGCCTTTATGACGCGGGCGACCCGCAGGTCCACCCGGGCGAAATCCGGATACTCGACCAAGTCGGAAATGGGATCGTCGACCAGCGGGCCGGCGGGTTTTCCGGTGGCTTCGGCGGCGCTCAAATCCTCTTTGGAGGCGTCCACCATGGCCTGGATCTGAGCGGCTTCGATGCGTGTCATCAGGGGTTTGAATTTGGCGATTTCATGATCCGTCAGCGGTGTGGCAAGGGTTTCCCAGGTCAGGGGGGCGACCTTGAGAAAAGCCTCGGACTTCGCCGCGGTCGCGGGCAGTATCGGGCGCAGGTAGCCGATCAGCACCCTGAACAGGTTGATGCCCATCGAGCAGACTGCCTGAAGCTCCAGGTCACTGTCCTCCTGCTTGGCGATCACCCAGGGTTTTTTCTCGTCGATGTACTGATTGGCCCGGTCCGCCAGTGCCATGATCTCCCGGACGGCGTGGCTGAACTCCCGCCGCTCGTAGCGTCCGGCAATGGATTCCCCGCTGTTGACGAATTCCTCGAACAGGCCGGGCTCGGAAATCTGTTCTGAGAGCTTCCCGTCGAAGCGTTTCCTTATGAATCCCGCACACCGGCTCGCGATGTTGACCACCTTGCCCACCAGGTCCGAGTTGATGCGGGCGGCAAAATCCTCCAGGTTGAGGTCGATGTCCTCCACGCCCGAGCCGAGCTTGGCGGCAAAGTAATAGCGCAGATACTCCGGATCGAGGTGATCCAGATAGGTGCGTGCCTTGATGAAGGTGCCCCTGGATTTGGACATCTTCTGTCCGTCCACAGTGAGGAACCCGTGGGCGAATATGGCGGTTGGGGTGCGATAGTCGGCGCCGTGCAGCATGGCGGGCCAGAACAGGGCGTGAAAATAGATGATGTCCTTGCCGATGAAATGATAAAGCTCCGCATCCGAATCCCGGGACCAGAATTCATCGAACTCCAGACCTTCGACCCGATCGCAGAGATTCCTGAAGCTGGCCATGTAGCCGATCGGGGCATCGAGCCACACATAGAAATATTTGCCCGGTTGATCGGGTATCTCGAAACCGAAATAGGGCGCATCCCGGGAGATGTCCCACTCCTGCAGCCCGGCCCGGAACCACTCGTCCAGCTTGTTGGAAACCTCTTCCTGCAGGTGGCCGCCCCGGGTCCAGTCCTTGAGCATGGCGTCGAAATCACCCAGCCTGAAGAAGAAGTGCTCCGACTCCCTCTGCTCCGGTGTCACCCCCGAAACCGCGGAAACCGGGTTAATCAGTTCGCTTGGGGAATAGCTGGCACCGCATACCTCGCAATTGTCGCCGTACTGATCTTTGGCGCCACACTTCGGGCACTCACCCTTGATAAAACGGTCCGGTAGAAAGATATTTTCCACCGGGTCGTAAGCCTGGGTAATGACCCGGTTGGAGATGTGCCCCTTGTCGCGATTACGCTCGTAGATGGTGTTTGAGTAGAAACGGTTCTCCTCGGAGTGCGTGGAGTGGTAGTTTTCGAAGTCCACATTGAACTCGGCGAAATCCGCCTGGTGTTCGCGGGCCACCCGGGCAATCAGCTCCTCGGGTTCGATCCCGTCCTGGCGGGCACGCAGCATGATCGGGGTGCCGTGGGCGTCGTCGGCACAGACATAGATGCAGCGGTGGCCACGCATCTTCTGGAAGCGCACCCAGATGTCGGTCTGGATATACTCCACCAGGTGACCGATGTGGATGGGCCCGTTGGCATAGGGCAGGGCACTCGTGACCAGTATGTTTCGTGCGCTGGGGTTCATTGCGGTGCTGGATTCCGTTGCAGAGTATCAGGGTCGGGTAGCGGATGAGCTAACGCGAAAAATCGAGCATCATCGACGCTAAACTCCGCATTATCCCACAGCCGGATTGTTTCATAAACACGCTGAAAGTCAGGTGAAACAAGTCGGGTGCTTTTGGGGTCCCTTCTAAGGGTGGGCGCCTTGATCGTCCCATCACCCTGGGCATAACATATGCCGAATTTTTTGTAACTCGAGTTGAGTAGGATCATGCTGGATACCGCACACCTGTTATTGCCCACCAGTTTTCCCGACATACGCCGCGGGCGGTTGGAAACACTCCAGGTCAATCTGGGTTACCTGTGTAACCAGACCTGCAAGCATTGCCATGTCAACGCAGGTCCCAACCGGAAGGAACTGATGGACCGGGAAACGGTGGATCAGGTTCTTCAATATGCCGAGGTCCGAGGGGTTCAGAGTCTGGACCTCACGGGCGGGGCACCGGAGTTGAACCCCCACTTCCGTTACCTGGTGACCCGGGCTGTGGAATTGGGAATCAAAATCATAGACCGTTGTAATCTTACGGTACTGCAGGAGCCCGGTCAGGAGGATCTCTCGGAGTTTCTGGCGTCGATGCGGGTCGAGATCGTTGCGTCACTGCCCTGCTACCTGAAGGAGAACGTGGAAAACCAGCGGGGAAAAGGGACGTTCGACAGAAGCCTGGAGGGGTTGCGGGCACTCAACCGGCAGGGCTACGGTCAACAGGGAAGCGGATTGACCCTGAATCTGGTTTTCAATCCCCAGGGTGCCAGCCTGCCGCCCGCCCAGGGGGAGCTTGAAGCGGATTACAAGCGGGTCCTGCTGGAGGCGTACGGTGTCCGGTTCAACAATCTTTTTACCATAACCAACATGCCGATCAGCCGTTTTGGCAGCACCCTGTTGTCCCACGGCGAGTTCGACAGCTACATGCAGCTGTTGAAGACGGCCCACAGCACTGACAATCTCAAGACCGTCATGTGCCGCAGTCTGCTGAGCATCGACTGGCAGGGTTTCGTCTACGATTGTGATTTCAATCAGATGCTCGATATGCCGGTTGCACACAACGGCAGTTCCCGAAGCCATATCTCGGAGTTGATGCAGGTGGATCTCACCGGCAGGCCGGTGCGGATAGCTGAACACTGTTACGGGTGTACCGCGGGGCAGGGAAGCAGCTGTGGCGGAGCGCTGGCGGAGTAGAACCAAAGGTGCCCGCAGCAGCGGTGAGCAAGCATTCACGGGTGTCCGTTGTCATACCCTGTCTGAATGAGGGCCTCATCCTCTGTTCCCTGCTCGAATCCCTGCAATGCCACCGCGAGGAAGGGCATGAACTCATACTGGCGGACGGCGGAAGCGGTGACGGCGCCCTGGACAGGATGACGCCCCTGGTGGACCATCTGGTGGTTTCGAATCCCGGAAGGGCCAGACAGATGAACGCCGGTGCCGCCAGGGCAGGGAACGACGTACTCTGGTTTCTCCACGCAGACAGCAGTCCCCCCGATCGTGCCGTGGATACGATCATTTCATCGCTGGCCCCGGGAAGGCATCGCTGGGGGCGGTTCGATATCTCCATGTCCGGCAGGCACAGGATGCTGCGGCTCGTGGAGTTCATGATGAACCGGCGTTCCAGGCTGACGGGTATTGCCACGGGCGACCAAGGCATCTTTGTGGAGCGACAGGCCTTCGCCGCCGCCGGCGGGTTCCCTGACATACCCCTGATGGAGGACATCGCCCTCAGCCGGTCCCTGAAAAGGATCTCTGCCCCTTGCTGCCTCTCCCAGCGCCTGATCACCTCCAGCCGGCGCTGGGAGACCCAGGGCATATACAAAACCATCCTGCTGATGTGGCGCCTGCGGCTGGCCTACGCGATGGGCATCGATCCGGGAA
>JAHEHQ010000293.1 GCA_024644505.1 Gammaproteobacteria bacterium | reverse complement strand
GCTCATCCACCGATGCGAAGGGAAAGAAACCGTCCACCACCAGTTCATCTACGGTGCTTCGATCGAGTTCCGTCGTGCGGGCCCCGCCGACCAGCCGGCTGCCAACCCCCAACAGGGTCACTGAAACCTTGTCGGGCGCATCCGCCGCGAGCAGGCGCTCCTTGGCCTGCCGGCACTGCTGGATCAGCTGCGACAGGCGGGCACCGCTCAAAGGCATACCCCCCGGGGAGGCCAGCGCGCCCTCCACCAGGTGAGCCAGGCCAAGATCCATATTGTCGCCGCCGAGCATCAGATGGTCACCCACCCCGATGCGGGTGAAAACGGGTCCCCCATCTTCGAGCCCGATCTTGATCAGGGTCAGGTCAGTGGTTCCGCCGCCGACATCGCAGACCAGTGCAAGGCGGGAATCACCCAGGCGCTCCGACAAATTGTCGCGACTGCGGAATATCCAGTCATGAAAGGCCGCTTGAGGTTCCTCAACCAGTCTCAATGCCCCTATCCCCGCCATCCTGGCAGCCTCCAGGGTCAATCCGCGCGCCGCTTCGTCGAATGAGGCGGGAACAGTAAGTACGACGTCCTGGTCTTCGAGGTGATCCCCGGGAAACGCCTGATTCCAGCAGCGCCGAACATGTACAAGATAATTGGCACTGGCCGTGAGCGGTGAGACTTTGGGTACAGTGTCATCGCCGCCCCAGGGCAGGATCGGTGCGGTTCGGTCGGCGGTGGGATGAGACAACCAGCTTTTGGCGCTGGCGACCAGTCTCCCCGGCACCTGCGAACCCAGCTGCAGGGCGAGATTGCCGATTACCGTGCTTTCGATCCCACCGATATACCCAGCCTGCCAGGGAATCCGAACGTCATCCTCATTCAGTTCTCCGGAACCCGGATGGTATTCCACCGAAGGGAGCATGGGACGCGCTGCAATTTCACCCGGCGCCACCAGCTGCTCTATCTGAAACAGCTCGATAGTGGTCTCCGGACCCCTACCCTTTTCTGCGAACGCAACGACCGTGTTGGTCGTGCCCAGATCAATACCTACTATGAAGCGAGACATTGGAAGCTAAATGTAAATCAATGGGTTTGGGGCCTTACATCCAATTCGACCTTCCACCGTTCTTCACCAACAACCGGGGATGCCTCCAGACGCAGCGTACCTGTTTCGGTGACCGCAGCCTGCAGCCTGACGGGAACCACCTCTCCGAAGTTTCTGCCCTCAGCGGGTAGAGTCACCTCGATCTCACCCAATTCCTGCAGCTCCTCCCGGGACCAGGATTCCAGCATCACACCGACCTCGTCCGCACGCCGAACCGAGGATTCGAAGAAGCGGAATCTCACCGGTTCCCCCACCACCAGTCCAAATTCCTGGGGGGGCAGATTCGCCTCTGTGCCCTCCTCCATGCCGAAGGGTGCAACACACAGGGCCATGACGGGGGGCTCCAGACCGGGTACCGCCGGCATACTGGTCTCAATGCCGACGTAAAATGACTGGGCAGTACCGCCTCGGATACGTACGCCGCCGCCACGTTTCACCTTGCCGTAGTACGCCGCCCCCCTGGCCACCGCCAGGTCGAAATCGGCGCCGCTCAGCAGGCGGGCGGGTGGGGCCTGCTCCGATGCAAGCCAGCTGTTGAGATTGCTCAGAATGCGTTCACTCAGCAGCGGCGACTTGAATATCCCGCCATTGAACAATACGGCAGTGGGGTGGATGAAGGATGCGCCCTGCCGGCGTTCCTGGAAGCCGGGCAGCTCCTGGGCGGCCATCGCCTGGCGTCCGAGAAAGGCGGCGAGATGCCGGGTGATCGCCGCGTCCTGTGCATAGGGCAGACCCAGTTGGGTCAAACCCGCGCGGGGTCGTGCGACAGGCCTGGCCGAGGCCTCGACTTGCGGGAAAAAGCCTTCGATCAAGGTGTTCCTGACCTCGTCCCTGGTCAGTTCGGTACGGATGGAGCCGCCGATCAACCTGGATCCCCGGCTGGGTACCACCAGTGGCACGGTGTCCTGCTCTGCGTCGATCAACAGGGTTTCCTTGGCCACCCGACAGCCGTGGGTCAGCGCCCGAAGCTGCCAGGGATCCAGTTGAGTACCCTGTTGCGCCAGCTTTGCCCCGATCACGTGAGCCAGGGCCAGATCCATATTGTCCCCCCCCAGCAGGATGTGGTCACCGACCGCGATGCGGTGCGGCTCCATGTTCCCCTCCCTGTCTACCACCGCAATCAGCGAGAGATCGGTAGTACCACCGCCCACATCCACCACCAGAACGATATCGCCCGGGTTCACCTGCTTACGCCACTCGCCCAGAGAACCCTGGATCCAGCTGTAGAGGGCGGCCTGGGGTTCTTCCAGCAGGTTGGCTCGATGATATCCCGCCTGTTCGGCGGCCTCGGCGGTGAGCTCCCGCGCCGCCGGGTCGAAGGATGCCGGGATGGTAATAATCACGTCCTGCCGGTTCAGAGGAGCGTCGGGGAACCTGTGGTTCCAGGCATCCCTCAGATATTCCAGATACTGCACCGAAGCCCGCAGCGGCGAGACGCGGGCAACCTCTTCCGGCGCATCCTGGGGCAGGATGTCGGCACGGCGATCCACACCGCTGTGGGAGAGCCAGCTCTTGGCGCTGGAGACCATTCGGATCGGGGTGAGCGCGCCGCGCGACCGGGCGAACTCCCCCAAGGCGTACTCCGTCCGTTCCGCCCAGGGCAGCGTCAGGTCTCCGGGAGCCAGCTCGGTCCCGTGGGGCAGATAGATAAACGAGGGGAGCAATGGCAGCTCATCCACCGCACCGGGCGCGGTCAACTGCGGGATCGGAAACACCTCCTGCACAACCTGCTCGCCGTCCGAATCTGCATTCAGGTCCACGTAGGAGAGTGCGCAGTGGGTGGTGCCCAGGTCAATACCCACGGAATACTTCGCGTCGCTCATATTTCCACCTCGGCCGGTGCCAGTACGGCCACATCATGACCGACCGCCAGCTTGGGCAGACGCACGGCGGTAGCGCGCCATCCACGGTGGGTGACCACGCCGTTGAACGGCGGTTCGCCTACCACATTGCCCGTCACGCGCACGGACGTTGGATCGAAGCCCTGCTCCAGGGTGACCCGGGTACCTTCGGTCTCCGATCGCACCGATTCGATAGTGAGGTGTTCACGCAGTACTTTGCGGCAGCCATCGTGTACCAGCCGGGCAGCAGCCCCTATGTCTGCATCGGCATAGCTGGCCACATCCTCTTCGATAAAATCGATGAAACGGCCTTCCTGCTGCATAAGCCCGAGCAGTTGCAGGGCCGCATCCGGCCCGGCCTCCTTTAACAGCGGTGGTGGTGGCTGCACCGGCTTTTCGGCCCTCGCCGGTTCGGGCACAGGAGGCATCGGTGCACCGCCCTGCCTGATTCGCAGTACAGCGAGTGCAAACTGTGGGTCGAACAACACCCGAAAGAAAGCCGGCAGCGCAAGCAGAATGCGGGTGAAAAATGAGGGCGTCTTGTTGTCCATGATCCTGATCCAGATGGCTGATTTTCAAAAACGGGCTATGCTACCACGGCACAGGGCATATTCATTCTCCAGAAGCCAGTGGAAACAGCAAAACTCGGTTGGAGAGTGCATGACAGGCGTTTAACCTGTATTGAGGCTGTATGGCGCTCAGCCCCAACCTTCTGCACCTCTTTCTGAAAGGACTTCTGACTCCGGTCTTCCATAACTTGACAGTGCCGATTGGATTCTCAATTCGGATCAGTTTGTTAACCACACAAATAGCCGGCGCTGGTGGTATATTCAAGTAGGAGGAAATCCATGAAACGCCAATTACCCCTTGACGAAGAAACTCTGGCGCGTTTTTGCGAGCGGCACCACATTCGACGCCTGTCCCTTTTCGGTTCGCAACTCAAGGGCACAGCCCGGCCAGATAGCGATATCGATCTCCTGGTGGAGTTCGATCGGGAACACATTCCCACTCTTCTGGGGATTGCCGGTGTGGAGATTGAACTTTCTGACATGTTAGGCAAGAAA
>JAHEHQ010000292.1 GCA_024644505.1 Gammaproteobacteria bacterium | reverse complement strand
TGATTGACCAGATAGAGGCAGCGGTGGCGGACTATCCCTTTCAGGACAGTTACCGGGTCTGGCCCGGACCCAACAGTAATACTTTCACCGCATATGTAGCCCGAAGTGTCCCCGGACTGGGTCTGGATCTGCCTCCCACAGCCATCGGAAAGGACTATCTGCCAAACGGCGAACTGGTTGGTGAGACGCCGAGCGGGACCGGATGGCAGTTATCCCTGAAGGGGCTGCTGGGAATCAGTCTTGCCCGGGAAGAGGGAATAGAGTTCAACCTGCTCGGCCTCTCGGCGGGCATTGATTTCAACGACCTGGCACTGCGCCTGCCCGGTTTCGGCCGGGTGGAATTGTTGCCTGGTGGTTGATCCACAGGTGCCGATATTCCGGGTGCTCCGTCAGCTTTCCCGCAGGGCGCCTTTTTTCCACCAGGGGTGGGTGGCCTCCGTGAACTCATCCCAGCATATGTCGAAGCCATTCATCAGATAATAGAACTGGCAGGTGCGCCAGCCCACCAGCGCACCCGCATATTCAAGCAGTTCATGATCATTGGTGTCCTCAAGCAGCACCTCCAGGAGTTGATGCATGATGGATACGTCATTCATGACACCGAGTATGTCCTGTATCCCCTTCAGGTGTCCCACGAAGTCCGTTACCCCGTCGAACAGCGGCTGGAAAAAGTCAGCCGCATAGCGGAGTTTCTTACATTCTATCCGCAGCCGGTGCATCTGTTCCGGAGACTGCCGGTCTATGCGGCTGCCCGCCTTCAGGACCACACGCTCCTGTTTGTCCAGAAGGTTCCGGGCGAACTGGATCAGACCCAACTGCTGGTTATGCCTCTCCTTTTCCTCCAGTTCCTCCTTTTCCCATGCCCGCTCCATGGACCAGTTCATGAAAGCAGTCTTAAAGTTTGCATAACGCTCGCTGTCCAACATGGGGCATACCTGCTCCTCGTAGGCCTTTTCCCGGTGTACCCGGGCGAGCTTCATCAGTTTCTTTTCCCCTTTGAAAGGCAGCTTGCCTTCGATGGCATTCAGCCCCTCATCGATGAAGACGTCGAGATCCCTGGCAAGCCCCAGCTGTCCGGATACCCAGCGGAGTTCCCCTCGCCAGGTTTTCGTGACTCTTTTGGGGATGGCGGGCCTGAACAGCGTGATCGCAGATCGGATTCTGCGCAGAGAGACCCTGACCTGGTGAACGCCCTCGATGTCATCCCAGGAGCGGGCTGTCTGCTCCCACTGCAGCATGTACTCCAAATTGTGTTGCAGGATCGTTGCGAAAGCCTCACTGGCGGTCTGCCCGGAATAGATGGGTGCGGCTGTTTTGGATTTTTTGGGCATTTGGATATCCTTAGGTCAGTTAAGCCGGATGACTGCAATCGAGTGATCGCTGATGTTGCAGCTTATTGTTTTAGATTGACTTTCTCAAAAGCTGATATCTGGTCCTCTGGGCCCGTGGCGCCAGGAAGAAGGGTACCACGGCATCAATATCGGTGGCATCGATCTCCAATTCGGCCAGGCCGTCGCTTGTACACAGCGAATCCACCTGCAGCGAGAGGTAGTTGTCATAGGTGAAGGGACGCCCCGGCACCATCCCCATTGCTCTGGCCTGCAGACGGGACAGGCTGTCGCCAAGACCGATGATCCGTTTCCTGATGCCCGCATGCCGGGCCGTATACTCCACGAGTTCCTTCAGGCTGAAGCTTCTCGGTCCACAAAGCTGGTAGTGCTTTCCCCAGGCTTTCCTTTCATTGAGTGAAACGGCAAACGCCGCGGCCACATCCCCCACGTAGACGGGTGCAAATCGGGCCTCCGGACAGGCAAGGGGGAATGGCCCCGGCACTGTTCTCAACAGGTCCGCGAATCGGTTGAAGAAACTGTCGTCGGGTCCGAAGATGACGGAGGGTCGAAAACTGGTCACCTTGATATGAGGTTGGCCCAGTGTGTGGGTGCGGTTTTCCGCCTCCCCTTTGGTTTTGAGATAAACGGATGGACCATTTGACTCGTTGGCATTGAGTGCGCTCATGTGCAGTAATCGGCTGATTCCGGTGTCCTTGCACGCTTCCACCACCCGGTTGCCGAGTTCCACATGTGTCCTCTGGAAACCTTTCTTGGCCCCCGATTCGTTGAGAATACCCACCAGATTGACGACGGCCCGGGTACCCTGGATCGCGGTTTCCAGCTGCCCGGGCTCAAACGGATCCGCCTCCACCAGCGTAACGCCCCCGCCGGCCTGGATATCCCGGTGACGATGCAGATTTCGGGTGACGACCCGGCACTCCACACCGCAAGACACCAGCCGGGCAGTCAGATGACGGCCTACGAAACCGCTCCCGCCTAATATCGAAACGCTGTCAATCTCCACGCGTCAGCCCTCCACCAGATGCCTTCGATGTGTACCTTAGCTTTAATTCAACCATTGTGACAGCCTCCTTTGAGCGGCTTCACAGCCCCCGGTTACCATAGGGTTGGGGCACCCCGATGCCGAAAGACAGACCGGGTCAATCCACCCGTCTGAACAACAGATATCCCGAATCCCCGCGCAGCACCAGTCTCCCCTGGTGCTCGGCATACTCGTACATTCTGGATACTCCCGTATCCGGGTTCAGCATGAGGAGCCGACCCTGCTCGGGCAGGGAGATCCGCCCTTCACGATAGCTGTCCCGGTTTTGTTGAATGCGGAACCAGCCGTTGTCAACGGAGAGTATCTCCCCGCTGCGCCCCTGCCAATGCCCATCAAGGGGAGCGGTGGTGCTCGGGGGGTATTGGCCGAATGGGGCGCCACCCCACCATTCCCGTGGTGCTCCGGGCATATAGCCCTGATTCCAGGGTGACATCATCCCCATTCCCCAGGGTGAGTATCCGCCGCTCCATGGCGCACCGCCCGCAATCGGGCGGTCCCGGGAATCAGACCGACCGCTGCCGCTTCTTTTCTGGTACTCGGAGGAGAAGGCATCCATCATGTCGAACATGGAATTCGCCATGGATTTGTAACGGTTCGAACTGCCTTGCTCCGCCAACGCGGTGGCGTTGCCGTATAGCAGCAACAGAACGGCTGCTGCAAAGGATTGAAGCAGGTAAGTTTGTCTCGTCAGCTCAGTGGAACTCGACATCGATATCTCCATTCCATGCCGCATCCGCCAACACCTGCCCAAACCAGGCGGAGTGTGGGTTCGTCTGAGGGGGAGTTATTTTCAACCGGTTATTCCTGGATCTGTGTGGACTGAACCCATTTCTTGCGAAATTCTGCCCGTTAAGAATTAACACGCCGTATTCTCTGTTCTTCATGTTGCAGTTTCAAGGTCTTCGACGGCCCTTAAGGCTTGCCAGTGGGGCTGGATGGTGGTTAGCTATGAAATCAGCCGCAAGAAGTAGTGGAGCGGGAGATTTCCGGGCAGGCGTTGCAGCGTCTGACGCAGAGATAACAGATTGACGGGGCTGATGGTAGGACAATGACTAAAAAAGAAGTTTCGGAACGGCGGGACCGCACCAAGAGCATGGTCGACAAATGGTTGGAGGAGCGTCAGCAGATGCTGGTGCTCTATTGCCAGCTCGCCGGCCTTGAACCCTACAAGCCGGATAGATCGAACACCCAGTTGTTACGTGATTTCTGCCAGGTGTTGGTGGACTACATAGCCTTTGGCCATTTCGAGGTCTACGATCGCATCAGTCGCGGAGATGAACGCCGTTTTCAGGTGAGGCAGGTAGCGGAAGACGTCTATCCAAAAGTATTGGAAGTTACAGATCATGCGGTAGCCTTCAACGATAAATACGATTCCACGGAGCATGAAGTGGGGCTCGACGAGCTGGACAAGGATCTTTCGAAACTGGGGGCAGAGCTGGCCACCCGGATCGAGATGGAGGATCGTGTCATCGGTGCCCTGCTGCACTAGTGTGCTGAGTCAGAAGTTCGCATGGCTTCAGAGTGCACCCAAGGCGCTAATGCAAGGCGCGATTCGCAGGGAATGGCAAGCCCTTTCCAAGAATCGAAACGCCGCAGTAGCGCCT
>JAHEHQ010000291.1 GCA_024644505.1 Gammaproteobacteria bacterium | reverse complement strand
GAAGTACCTCCGGAGGAAGAAAGAAAAGGTCTGTATGCCCGCTTCAGAAGTCGCCTGAAAAAATCCCGCAGCAGATTCTCCGGCAGACTGACCAACCTGGTCACCGGCAGGAAAGAGATCGACGAGGATCTGCTGGATGAACTGGAAACGCTGTTGCTGACCGCCGATGTTGGCGTGGATGTCACCTCGGACATCATCGACGATCTGAGCCGGCGGGTGAAGCGCAGGGAGCTCTCCGACCCCGAGGCCCTGGCCGGCATTCTCAAGCAGCAGCTGTTGGAGATCCTGTCGCACAGCAACATGCCTGTCCGGGAGGCTGCGGCCGGGAAACCCCAGGTGATCATGATGGTGGGGGTGAATGGCGCAGGTAAGACTACCACCATCGGCAAACTCGCAAAACTCCTGCAGGGGGAGGGGCAGAGCCTGATGCTGGCGGCCGGTGACACCTTTCGCGCCGCTGCCGTCGAACAGCTGCAGACCTGGGGAGAACGAAACAAAATCCCGGTAATCGCCCAGCACAGCGGGGCCGACTCCGCCTCCGTTGTTTTCGACGCCCTGCAGGCCGCCACTGCCAGGAACCTGGATGTCCTGATTGCCGACACGGCCGGTCGACTTCATACCAAGACGAACCTCATGGATGAGCTGGCAAAGATCGCCCGGGTTTTGAAGAAAATCGATCCAGAGGCACCCCATGAGATCATGCTGGTGATAGACGCCAGTACCGGACAGAATGCCCTGAACCAGGCCAGACAGTTTCATGAAGCCGTCGGTGTTACGGGCATCACCCTGACCAAACTGGATGGAACCGCCAAGGGGGGTATTTTGCTCGCCATCGCCGCCGGCCTGGGGATACCCATAAGGTTTGTGGGTGTTGGAGAGGCCATCGACGATCTGCAACCGTTCAACCCCGAAGCATTCGTCGAAGCCCTGTTCGAGACTTAGGGCCTGTCAACGCTATGCGGATACCGGTCAGATGATTTTCTTCGACAATGTCACCAAGAGCTATCCCGGTGGGCACCGGGGGTTGAGCGATATCGACCTCCACATCGAACCGGCGGAGATGGTGTTCCTTACCGGGCATTCCGGTGCCGGGAAAAGCACCCTGCTGAAACTCATCGGACTGCTCGAGCGCAGCACCCGGGGCCAGGTCCGCGTGGGCGGCAGAAACCTGACCCGGTTGAAAAAGAGACAGATACCCTTCCACCGGCGGGAAGTGGGCATGATCTTTCAGGACCACCGCCTGTTGCACGACCGCACGGTATTCGACAACGTGGCCATGCCGTTGGTGGTTGCCGGCGTGGGGCACAGCGAAACCAGCCGGCGCGTGCGTGCAGCCCTGGACAAGGTGTCACTATTGGGCAAGGAAAAGGCCTACCCGGTCACATTGTCCGGCGGCGAACAGCAGCGGGTGGGTATTGCCCGTGCCGTAGTCAGCAAACCCCCGGTCGTTCTCGCGGACGAACCCACGGGGAACCTGGATCCTGACCTGTCCAGAGAGATCATGGGCCTGTTCGATCAGTTCAATCAGGTGGGAGTCACGCTGCTGATCGCCACCCACGACCTGGACCTGATCAGCACGCTCAACAAACGCGTCCTGACCCTCGACAAGGGCCGCCTCGCGCAGGATCGGCCAGCCATCGCCTGCTAATCCCATGCGGAGCAAGCGACAAAGAAAATCCGCCCACCTCAGCCGCCGCCGTCGGCTGCATCCCCATGTGTGGCTGCTTCGCCATCTGCAGGTTGCGCTGTCCAGCCTGGGACGGCTTGCCCGCGCACCTTTTTCCACACTGATGACATCCGCTGTCATCGGCATTTCCCTGGCCCTGCCCGCGGGACTCCATCTGCTGCTCCAGAATGTCCAGGCGTTGAGCGGCAGCTGGGATGGGGCCGCGACCATATCCCTGTTTCTCCATCGGGAGACCACCGCCCGGGAAGCCGGGGAACTGGCCCGGGATCTGGGTCTCAGGGCCGGCATCGGCAGTGTCAGGCTGATCGAGAGAGACAATGCCCTCGAGGAATTCCAGCGTTTCAGCGGCTTCTCGGATGCCCTCCGGGCCCTGGGAGAAAATCCGCTGCCGGCGGTCATAGTGGTGGAACCCACTGCCGATCACAGCACGCCTGGGGCCGCCGAATCCATGCTTTCGTCGTTACGGACGCTGCGGCAGGTGGAACTGGCGCAGCTGGACTTGCAGTGGGTCAGACGCTTCCATGCCATCACGGACATTGCCCGGCGCGCGATAGCCGTGCTGGCCACCCTGCTGGGCCTGGCGGTAATGCTGATAGTGGTCAATACCATCCGTCTGGAGATTCAGAATCGCCATGCGGAAATAGAGATCACCAAGCTCATCGGGGGCACAAACGCGTTTATTCGACGCCCCTTTCTCTACGCAGGCCTCTGGTACGGCCTCTTCGGCGGCCTCCTGGCCTGGTTTCTGGTGGTCCTGGGCATCGGCCTGCTCGACCCCCCTGTAGCCAGGCTTGCCGGGTTGTACCAGAGCACATTCGAACTGTCGGGAATGGACTACCCTGCCTTCCTGATTCTCATCGGCGGAAGCACACTGCTCGGGCTGGGTGGGTCCTGGCTTGCCGTTGGCAGGCACTTGAGCGAGATCGAACCCAGCTGACCCGATTTATGAATAATCCCAATAAAATACAGATAGTTGTATCGCTTCTCGCTCAAGGCCAATCTGGCGTTTTTCGGGGAACTATTTCCGGATTCACGAATCTCATCGTGTGGCAGTAAAAATCATTGGCACTCACTTGGCCCGAGTGCTAATATAATGGCAGACTAATTTAGTGGGATAATAAGGAATGAGACAGGAACTTGCGATCAGAACCAACCTGCCGACAGGCAACATAGATTCGTACATCAGTGCGATCTATCAGCTGCCCATGTTGAGTGCAGAGGAAGAGCACGATCTGGCCGTGAGTCTTCGTGATAACGATGACATGGAGGCCGCGCGAAAGCTGGTGCTTTCGCACCTTCGATTCGTCGTGAAGATCGCCCGTGGATATTCCGGATACGGCTTGGCCCTGCCGGATCTTATCCAGGAGGGGACCGTGGGCCTCATGAAGGCCGTCAAACGTTTCAATCCTGACATCGGCGTCCGGCTGGTATCTTTCGCGGTCCACTGGATTAAGGCGGAAATCCATGAATTCGTTCTGCGAAACTGGCGTATCGTCAAGGTGGCCACGACAAAATCCCAACGCAAACTCTTCTTCAACCTCCGCAGTTCCAAAAAGCGTCTGGGCTGGTTCACCCGGGAAGAGGTGGAAGGTGTAGCCGAAGAGCTTGGGGTCAACCCGGAAACCGTACTCGAAATGGAGTCTCGCCTGAGCAACCACGATGTGGCGTTCGACGCGGCCCCCGGTATGGAAAACGAAGACGGCGCCCCGGTCGCACCGGCGGCCTATCTGCCGGACATGAGAATGGAGCCGGCCACACGTCTCGAGAGACTGGATACCGAAGACAGCGAGAAAGCGCAGCTGTACAGCGCCCTCGAGGGTCTTGATGAGCGCAGCCGCGCCATATTGGAGGCGCGCTGGCTCTCCGAAAAAAAGGCGACCCTGCATGAACTGGCGGACGAGTACGGCGTTTCAGCGGAGCGGATTCGCCAGGTCGAAAAGGCGGCCATGACGAAGATAAAGAAAAATCTGAGCGCCTGACACCCTCCTAATCGCCTGGAGGAAAAACGGGCCCCGCCAGGCTACAGGCAGTGCGGTCCCGGTTTTGATTCCGCCTCCCCTTGGCGGGATGGTTTTAAAAATTAAGCCCCGATCTCCGGGGCTTAATTTTGACCGTCATGGATAATGACTTTGCTCGGGCTGCAATTCCCTTTAATATTCCCCCTTTATTTCCACGATCCAGCGTCTGGGATCCGATAATCCGGCACACCCGCTGCTGCCTACCGCGGTTGTCCAGGAGTATGCCGGCTTCAGGTAATGGTACCGAGCGCACCGGAATTAAAGTTCAGCAGCAAATATAAAGCTAGAGAGGAG
>JAHEHQ010000290.1 GCA_024644505.1 Gammaproteobacteria bacterium | reverse complement strand
ATGTCAGCTTTTCAATTCCCGCCCAGGCTTCTTCCGGCAGGAATCGGCTTTGTCTCAGAATAAAGCCGAGCAATATGAGCGCCAGGACCGGCGCAAGCGCTGTCGCGATTAGACTCATTTCTAGATCTCTTCAGGCCGGGTCCGCCTGAGAATTTAACGCCCTTGAAATATTGTTTTACATACGCGTACTCTTTACCTATGGAGGATTCTGTCGTAGGTTACGGATTAATACCACATATATAACGACTGACCTCCGACCGCGTCCTTCGTCCAGCGACGGATACCGCTGTGCAAGGGGGTCTGAAGCAAAGAAAAATGAATGACAACCAGCTGAAAATCATGCAGAGGGTATTGGCGCTTCTGCCGGATCAGAATGTCTGGGAGAGTTCCGTGCTTCGGGAAATAGAACTCCTGTCCCAATCCTCCAAGGGCCAGAACTTCTGCGCTGAGCTTCTCAAATTCTTTGTACACACCTCATTCGACGAGGCTGAGGCCGAGCGTCATTGGGACAAGATCTTCGAGAACTACGATTTCTATGTGAATGACCTGAACCATGATGTCGGTCTGCGGGTCGCCATATTCGATTATTTCGTCAATCTCAACAAAGTGGTTTCCAGCCCCATCATGGTGGAGATCCACGTCTTCAAGGAAGCCGAGAAATTCGCCATGCTGGACTCGCTTACGGGTCTGTTCAACCGGCGCTATTTCGACGTGAGTCTGAGAAAGGAGCTGAAAAGAGCTTTGAGGTATGACAAAACCCTCAGCCTGTTGTTGATCGACATGGACGATTTCAAAACCATAAACGATACGAAAGGCCACCTGTTCGGTGACAACGTGCTGACCCGGCTTTCCGGTATTCTGTCCTCGATCAGCCGGGAAGAGGACATACCCTGCCGATTTGGCGGTGAGGAGTTTGTGGTCATACTGCCGGAGACCAGTGCCAGCGGTGCCTCGACATTTGCCGAAAGACTGCGTTCGGAAATGCGCAGCGACGAGTTCTTCAAAGAGAACCGAGCCACCTTCAGCGGGGGTATCTCCTGTTATCCGGAAAACGGGAAGGATGTTTCCGATCTGCTGACAGTCGCAGACAAGGCGCTGTACGAGGCAAAGTTCTCCGGCAAAGACTGCTGTATTGTCGGCAAGTCACCGCAATCGGAAAACAGCTAAACTCTAAGGAGTGCTGGTTCCCCCCGTCACTGCTCCTGCAGCTCGTCGGCGTATCCTTTGGGCGGCGGCGTCCAGCCGCGTTCCGACCTGTCGTGCAGCTGCAGCCGGTCAGAGGTCATGGCCTCCTTGAGTGAAGCGCCGTGTTCCCTTGCCCTTGCCAGGAGTGCACGGTTTCGGGAAAAATCCGGGTTTTCATCCCACAGCTCATACATCTGCTCCAGCCCCTCCTCGTCATGAAGCCGGAATGCACGGGCCATTTTTTCCACCCTGAAAGGGTGGTGCCCGAGTACCTTGAGCGCTTCGGCGCCCAGTCCGAGAGCGGAGTCGAAGGTTTCCCTGACGGCGATGTCCACCCCGGCCTGTTTGAGTAAATAGAGGTGGTTGACATCGAAAGCCCGGGCGAGGATCTTTACCTGCGGGTAGTGGCGACGTATGTGCTCCACCAGCTGCACGGCGCGTTCCCTGTCATCGATGGCGATGACGACAAGTCTCGCACTTTCGATCCCGGCGGCATGGAGCAGGTCGGGGCGGGTGGCATCTCCGAAATAGCTTTTGATGCCGATTTTCCGAAGGGTTTCTATCATTGCCGCCTCGTGGTCGAGTACCACCGTGGGAACATCACTGGCAACCAGCAGCCTGTTGACGATCTGGCCGTAGCGCCCGATTCCGGCGATCACAACGGTTCCCTTTTCGTCGATGGTGTCGGCCTGTTTATCATCGGCACCGCCCAGCCTTGGCAGAATCAGCTTTTCATAGATGATAAAGAAGGCGGGTGTCAGCAGCATGGAAAGCGCCACTACCAGCGCCAGTGTCTTTGCCAGATCGGGCGGTACCACGCTGTTCTGGAGGCTGAAACTCAGCAGTACGAAACCGAATTCTCCCGCCTGGGCCAGTCCGAGGGTAAACAGCCAGTCGTCCCCCGATGACAGCCTGAACAGCCGGGCAAGCACGAACAGCACCAACCCCTTCGCGGCCATCACGCCGAGTGTCAGGCCGAGCACGGTGCCGAAGTCCCCGAAAAGCACGCCGAAGTCGATCCCGGCACCCACGGTGATGAAGAAGAGTCCGAGCAGAAGACCCTTGAAAGGCTCGATATCGGATTCGAGTTCGTGGCGAAATTCGCTGTTGGCCAGGACCACCCCCGCGAGAAAGGTGCCGAGCGCGGGCGACAGATCCACCACGGTCATCAACAGGGCGATGCCGATCACCAGCAGCAGGGCAGAGGCGGTAAATATTTCCCGCAGTCTTGACCCTGCGATATAGCGAAAAACGGGACGGCTGAGAAAGTGTCCACCGAGCACAACGAATGCCACCGCACCCAGCACGACCAGGGCATAGCCCCACCCCGGCAGCCCTTCGACCAGGCTTATCCCGTGATGCCTGTCCGGTTCACTGCCCTGCGTCATGCCGTGAGCGGATGCCTCCAGACCGGAACCTGCGAGTTCCGGCAATGCCAGCAGCGGGATCAATGCCAGCATGGGGATCACGGCAATGTCCTGAAACAGCAGCACCGAAAAGCTGGCACGGCCGCCTTCGGTCTTGGTCAAGCCCTTCTCATTCAGGGTCTGGAGGACAATGGCCGTGGAGGAGAGCGAGAATATCAGGCCGATGGCAAGTGAGACGCTCCAGTGCACACCCAACAGGAAGGCGGCAAATCCGATCAGGGCGGTGGTGGCGCCCACCTGCAACCCGCCCAGCCCGAGCAGTCTGGCGCGCATTTCCCAGAGCATGCGGGGGTCCAGTTCCAGGCCGACGAGAAACAGCATCATCACCACGCCGAATTCCGCAAAGTGCTGCAGTTCCCGGGTTTCGGATCCCACCAGGCCGATAACCGGACCGATCAGGATGCCGGCTATCAGGTAACCCAGCACGGAGCCGAGCCCCAATCGCTTGGCGATAGGAACCGCCACGACGGCGGCACACAGATACACAAAGGCCTGAAACAGAAATCCCTCCATCGGATCAATCCTCCTTCAGGATACTGTCGAGTTCGACGTTGAGTTTCGACAGCTCACGGGCGGCCTCGATGTCCATTCGGTCGTCCCTGAGTGCCTTCAGGACCCGCACCCAGTCCGCCACATGCCCCTCTATGCGCCCCTCTTCCACGGCGGTGCGTGCGCCGAACAGGGCGAAGGGCGGCAGGTAGATCATGCCGCAGAGCATGGCCATCTGTTCCAGGGGCTGGAACAGCTGGCGGATGGTGAAGTGATTGTAGCCTTCCTGACAATAGGCGGTCTCCGTTCCGCCCGCGGTTATGGCGCTGAAGAATATTTTGCCATGCAGCGCAGTCCCCTTGGAGCCATAGGCGAAATCATGCTCCAAAACCAGGTCCTGCCACTCTTTGAGTATCGACGGCGTGGAATACCAGTACAGGGGATGAAGAAACACCACCACGTCATGAGCCAGCAGGCGTTTCTGCTCTCGGTCCACATCGATGACAAAGGTCGGGTACTCGGCATAGAGATCGACAAGGGTAATGCCCTCTGTCCGGGCCGCCGCCTGGGCAAGGGGTCGGTTGGCCTCGGAGCGCTCTACGGAAGGATGCGCGAAAAGGACCAGGATCTTTCGATGAAATGATATCGGGTTCGCGGATCCCTTCGGGATTTCGGTGTTCAAAGGATCTATCCTCGATGTCACTGATGGGGTCATATCCTACAATTTTCCTGGGAAATGGGAACCCCGATCCGACACCGGCCATCCCAGAAGATCATTTCCCACAAAAACTCATTGGAATATACCCCTTGCATTCGGCAATACTTGACTATATAACTAGGTTATTAAAATCCATGGTCGCTTGATAGTGGAGGGATAATATGACGGGACTTCCCAGCCT
>JAHEHQ010000289.1 GCA_024644505.1 Gammaproteobacteria bacterium | reverse complement strand
GGTGGGCTGCTCACAGACGACCTCATGGAAATCAGGGTCAAGGGGGCGCTTCCCAGGATGACGGCCCTGAAGAACGTCGTCGAAGAAGAGGGCGTCACCCATCTGGCGGCTATCTGTGCCATATGCAAGAGCCAGTTCACGAAGGTATTGCCCTACTACGGCATGGAGATGGACCAGATCGTCAGTGTGCATCAACTGGTGAGCAATGCGATCGTGCTTACCGGGCGGAAGACGGAAGAGGACGAAGAGGACTGAATATCGGAGGGGAGGGCGGTGCCCTGGGCTCCCCCTCCCGATGAATCCCAATACAACAGAAATCAACACCGGTGCACGGGCCATTCAAGGCCGCCGGTACGAATCAGAAACTTAAATAGGTTGAGGAGAGAAAGGTATGGCGACTCCTACTGAAGAGATGAAAACCGAGCTGAATTTTCGTCGGTATGAAGAGGGCGACACGGAATGGGATGATTGGTCTGAAAAGATCTTCCGTGAAGATACTTCCTACAAGTGCCCCACTTACATCCATAAGACGCCGCCCTGTCAGGGCAGCTGTCCCTCAGGTGAGGATATTCGCGGATGGCTGGCTATCGGGCGCGGTCAGGAGAAGCCGCCCGAGGGCGTCGACCGGGACGAGTACATGTTTCGCCGCTCCACCGATGCCAACCCCTTCCCGTCCATGATGGGCCGTGTCTGTCCTGCGCCCTGCCAGGACGGCTGCAACCGCAACGACGTGGAAGACTACGTGGGTATCAACGCGGTCGAGATGTATATCGGCGATACCGCCATCGCCAACGATTACCGTTTTACCGCCGGTCCCGACACCGGGAAGAAGGTTGCCGTTATCGGTGGTGGACCCGCCGGTATGGCGGCTGCTTATCAGCTGCGCCGCAAGGGTCATTCCGTGACCCTTTACGATGAGAACGAAGGGCTCGGGGGCATGATGCGCTACGGTATACCGGGTTACCGTATCCCCCGCGACAAGCTGGATCACGAGCTGCAGCGCATCGTCGACATGGGCGTGGAGCTGCGTATGAAAACCCGAGTGGGCCGGGATGTCACCGCCGAAGAGGTCGAGAAGGAGCACGATGCGGTTCTCTGGGCCTTGGGCTGCGGCAAGGGCCGCGGTCTGCCGGTACCGGGATGGGAGGACACCCCGAACTGCGTTGCCGGTGTTGCTTTCCTCAAGGCCTTCAACGAGGGCCGCATGAAGGTGACGGCGGACAAGGTGATCTGCGTCGGCGGCGGCGACACCTCCATCGACGTGGTTTCGGTGGCCCGCCGCCTCGGCCACGTCAAACAGGCCAATCCCACGGATCGTCCGGAGCTGGTGGTTCACGACGGCTATGTCGCTCACGATGCCGCGGTAACCGCTGCCGCCCAGGGCTCCGATGTCACCCTGACTTCGCTGTTCGGGAAGCACGAAATGATGGCTGCCGAGCACGAAGTCACCGATGCGACCACAGAAGGTGTGACCATTCTGGACGGTGTCATGCCCCTGGAGGTGATCAAGGGTGAAGACGGGCGTGCCACTGCTTTGAGAGTCTGTGACTGCACCATGGACGGCATGAAACCGATCCCGGTGGAGGGGACCGAGCGTGTGCTGGAGGCAGACCTGATCGTCGCGGCCATTGGCCAGGGCGGCGACATGTCGGGTCTGGAACCCCTGGACAACGGCAGGGGCCTGATCGATTCCGACAAGTTCTACCAGGTGCCGGGTAAACCGGGCAATTTCGTGGCAGGTGATATCGTACGACCGCACCTGCTGACCACCGCGATAGGTCAGGCCTCGATTGCGGCCGACAGCATCGACCACTACCTCAATCATCAGGAGCTGGCCAAGCGGCCGAAGGTCGACGTGCATCACTTCGATCTGCTCAATAAGCTGCACGAGGCCGGGCTGGACCCCGAAGGCTTTGATTCCAAAGAAGACGACCTGCGGGGAACCGACTCCGCCAAGTTTGCCGTGCACAATTTCGAGGACCGCTCCGAACAGGAGGTCATACCCTCGAGCGACCTGTTTCTCGGCCACTTCAGCTTCACGCCGCGTAACAAGCGTGCCGAGGAGGTGCCGTCGGCGGAAGAGGTGCTCGGCCACTTTCATGAACGTCTGCAGCCCTTCAGCGAAGAGCAGATGGTGTCCGAGACCAAGCGTTGCATGAGCTGCGGCATGTGCTTCGAGTGCGACAACTGTGTGATCTTTTGTCCCCAGGATGCGGTTTTCCGGGTGAAGAAGAACACGTCCACCACCGGCCGTTATGTGGATACCGATTACAACAAGTGCATCGGGTGCCATATCTGTTCCGACGTCTGTCCGACGGGTTATATCCAGATGGGACTCGGTGAATAGGAGAGATCATGCCTAGATCAACCGGCATCAAGCGATTCGCCGGAATGCTGGCGGCGGGGACATTCATGCTCTTCTCCGCCGGCGCCCTGAGCGACTCAGTTGTCACCCCGGGCTCCAAGGCGTCGGGTATGGATGCCTGCGTGGCGCCTACCGCCGAGATGCGGCGGTACCACATGGAGTACCTGAAGCACGACAGGGACAAGACGGTACACGAAGGCATAAGGGGCCTGAAGAACAGCCTGGCCGGCTGTGTCGACTGCCATGCGGCAAAGGACGGCAATAGCGGCTATGCGTCGATTAACGCGGATGGGCAGTTCTGCGATAAATGTCACAACTACATGGCCGTGACCCTGGCCTGCTTCCAGTGTCATCGCAAGACGCCCGCGGACCCGGGCGCCTCCTCGGCAGGAACAGCCAAAGAAAATCAGGGCCACGCTTTTGGGCTGCTTCTTGACCAAGGCGAATCGGCCACTCTGACGGAGAAAGAGCGGGCGCAGTTCCAGGCCCTGGTGCGGGAGGAGTGATCATGAGTAACAAAGATGACCGGCCCGACATGAAGCGAAGGGAGTTTATCGGCAAGACGGTGCTGGCCGCAGGTGCGGCCAGCGTGGTGCCGGGAGTTCTTCTGACCGTGGCAAAGGCCGGGGGCGAAAACCCTGGTGTCTCCAGCGATGTTCGCTATGGTCTGCTTATCGACACCAATAAATGCGCAGACGATTGCACTGCGTGCGTGGATGCCTGCAACAGGGAAAACGGCATCGATGTGATGGAGCGCCCCAAGGGCCAGTCTGATGATGATTGGAATGGCCAACGACCCCAGTGGATTCGCAAGGTCCGTCTGAAAGATATGCAAACCGGCGAGATCACCAATCTGCCGATGATGTGCCAGCACTGTGAATTTCCGCCCTGTGTGGACGTCTGCCCCACCGGCGCCTCGTTCAAGCGGGCCGACGGTATCGCCATGGTGGATCGGCACACCTGTATCGGCTGCCGCTATTGCATGATGGCATGCCCCTACAAGGCCCGTTCCTTCATTCACCAGAATGTGGCCCGGCAACTCGTCAACGCACCCAGGGGTAAGGGATGTGTTGAGTCCTGCAACCTGTGTGTTCACCGCATAGATGCCGGAGACATGACGACAGCCTGTCAGGAGGCCTGTGCGAAGGACGGGCACCAGGCCATCGTATTCGGTGATCTGAAGGACCCGGACAGCAAACTTGCCAAGCTGTTGAAGAAGCAGTCCAGCCGTCAGATAAGGGCTGATCTGGAACTGAATACCGGCGTGAGATACACCAACGTGTGACCGGGGAGATGGGAAGCCAAATGAAAAAGACGCACTACACCGAGCTTTGGTGCAGTTCCCCCAGGTTTTGGGGCGGGCTCGCCTTTCTTGCCTTCATTATTCTTCTCGGTCTCGGCGCGGCCTATTACATGGAACATCAGGGCCACTGGGTCACCGGCATGAGCAACCAGGTGGTATGGGGGTTGCCCCACGTGTTCGCCATCTTCATGATCGTGGCTGCGTCGGGGGCGCTCAATGTGGCATCCATCGGATCGGTGTTCGGCGGCCCCATGTACAAACCGCTGGGGCGCTTCTCGGGGTTGCTTGCCATTGGCCTGCTGGCGGGGGGCTTGATGGTGCTGGTGTTGGATCTTGG
>JAHEHQ010000288.1 GCA_024644505.1 Gammaproteobacteria bacterium | reverse complement strand
CCAGCGGATGTTTTGTGTGGGATCCTTGATGTCACAGGTCTTGCAGTGGAGGCAGTTTGCCGCATTGATCTGAAGGTGGGGTTCACTTCCCGGCTCTTCGATGATCTCGTAGACACCCGCGGGACAGTAGCGCTGCTCGGGCGCGCCATAGGTTTCGAGATTCAAGCTGATCGGCTTTTCCGTATCCAGCAGTTTCAGGTGCACCGGCTGGTCTTCCTCGTGGGCGGTATTGGAGAGATACACAGAAGAGAGCCGGTCGAAACTGATCACCCCATCCGGTTTGCCATACTCGATCGGTTGAGATTCCGAAGCCGGTTTCAGCTGAAGGTGATCTTCCTTCTCATCCTTCAGCGTGACAGGGATCTTACCCCGGAAGATGTTCTGGTCGATGAAGTTGAAGGCACCGCCGATAAAGGTCTTGTACTTGTGCAGTGCCGGACCGAAGTTGCGGGAAGTGTAGAGTTCCTCGTAAAGCCAGGACTTACTGATTACCTCTTTAAACTCTGTCAGATCCCTGCCCCCTTCACCGCCTCCGGTCAGTGCCGCCGCAACGGTCTCCGCGGCAAGCATCCCGGATTTCATGGCCATATGGATACCCTTTATCTTGGCGAAGTTCAGGGTACCGGCATCGCAGCCTGTCAGCAGCCCCCCAGGCAGAGACATCTTGGGAAGGGAGTTGAGCCCTCCCTTGGTGATTGCCCGGGCCCCGTAGGCCACTCTTCTTCCCCCTTCCAGGTGTCTTTTTATCACCGGGTGGTGCTTGAAGCGCTGAAACTCATCGAAGGGACTGAGGTGAGGATTCGAATAACTCAAATCCACGGTCATGCCCACAACCAGCTGGTTGTTCTCCAGATGGTACAGAAACGAACCGCCGGCGGCATTGCCCTCCAGCGGCCAGCCCGCACCATGGACTACCAGCCCCGCCTCGTGGATTGCAGGGTCGGCATCCCAAAGCTCCTTGATCCCCAGGGCATAGTGCTGGGGGCTGCAGTTTTCATCCAGCTTGAATTTCCCGATTAACTCTTGGCCCAGATGACCGCGGGAACCCTCCGCGAAAATGATGTATTTGCCAAGCAGTTCCATGCCCGGCTCGAAGGCATCTTTCCGGTTGCCATCCTTGTCCAGGCCCATGTCTCCCGTCACGACGCCGGCGACGCTGCCGTCTTCACGATAAACGATCTCCGATGCGGGAAAACCGGGAAAGACCTCCACACCCAGGGTCTCGGCCTGCTCCGCCAGCCAACGGCACAGGTTGCCCAGGCTGATGACATAGTTGCCTTTGTTGTGCATGGTTCGGGGTATCAGGGCATCAGGTATCCTGGATGCCTTTTCCGGGCTCCTGAACAGATAGACCTCGTCGCGGGTCACCGGCGCATTGAGCGGGGCGCCCTGCGCTTTCCAGTCGGGGAGCAGCTCATCCAGGGCTCGTGTCTCCACCACGGCACCGGAGAGTATGTGGGCGCCGATCTCGGAACCCTTCTCCATGACACAGACACTGATCTCTTCCGAGTTCTGCTTGGCCAGCTGCATCAAACGTATCGCCGCCGAGAGTCCGGCCGGACCCCCTCCGACCACTACAACGTCATATTCCATGCTTTCTCGTTCCACTGGCTGTCTCCTGGGTATTTCTGGTGATGCACGTAAATGCCGGAAAATCGCTGACGCAATTCTATCAGAATCCGTCAGGCGGTCGCCTGCACTGCGCGGAGGCTCATAGTCCACCCATGCAGATGTATTTCAGCTCCAGGTATTCATCGATGCCGTATTTGGAACCCTCCCGACCCAGGCCCGATTCCTTGACACCGCCGAACGGTGCAACTTCCGTGGATACGATGCCTTCATTGCACCCGACCATGCCGTATTCGAGTGCCTCCGAGACACGCCAGCAGCGACCGACATCCCTGGAATAGAAGTAGGCCGCCAGGCCGAACTCCGTATCGTTGGCCAGGTGGATAGCCTCCTCTTCGCCGGAAAAACGAAACAGCGGTGAAACCGGGCCGAAGGTCTCCTCATGTGTAACTTTCATATCCGGAGTGATATCCACCAGTACGGTCGGCTCATAAAAGGTGCCTCCCAGGTCCGAGGCCTTGCCCCCGGTGACGATGCGGGCACCTTTGTTCACGGCATCGTCCACATGATCCTGCACCTTCGCGAGGCCTGCCTTGTTGATCAAGGGACCCTGGGAAATGTCCTCTCCGGCACCGTCACCCAGTTTCAATCCACCCACGGCGGCTGCCAGTTTCTCCGCAAAGGCATCATAGACGCCATCCTGAACCAGAAAGCGGTTGGCGCATACGCAGGTCTGGCCGGTGTTGCGGTACTTGGACGCCATGGCACCGGCGACGGCGGCATCCAGATCCGCATCGTCAAACACGATAAAGGGCGCATTCCCTCCCAGTTCCAGGGAAAGCTTCTTCATGGTGTCCGCGCAGTTTTTCATCAGGATCTTGCCGGTGGCCGTCGATCCGGTGAAAGAGAGCTTCCTGACAATCGGATTGGCGCACAATTCATTGCCCACTTTGGCCCCCTGAGAGGAGGTGACAACGGAGAATACCCCCGCGGGCACGCCGGCACGTTCCGCCAGCTCCGCCAGCGCCAGTGCCGCCAGCGGCGTGTCTTCGGCGGGTTTCAGAATCATCGGACATCCGGCCGCCAAGGCCGGACCCAGTTTGCGTGTCACCATGGCAATCGGAAAGTTCCATGGCGTGATGGCCGCGCAGACCCCTACAGGCTGCTTGATCACGGCGATGCGCCGGTCATTGAATCCAGCCGGAATCATGTCGCCGTAGGTACGCTTGGCCTCTTCGCCGAACCACTCGACAAAGGAAGCGCCGTAGGCGACTTCGCCCCGGGCCTCGACAATGGGCTTGCCGCATTCGGCGGTAATAATCTGGGCCAGATCTTCCTGGTTCTTCATGATGAGCTCGAAGAAACGGCGTAAAACCACCGCCCGCGCTTTTGCGGTATGTCCACGCCACCCAGGCCAGGCCCTGTTGGCTGCCTCGATAGCCAGGCGGGTTTCACCCTGCCCCATATCGGGTACTGATGCGATCACCTCTCCGGTCGCGGGATTCCGGACATCAAAGCGTGCCTTGTCCCCTGCCTCCATCCAATTGCCATCGATGTAGGCACTTGCCTTCCAGAGGCTCTGATCTTTTAGTTTCATGGTATTCCTTTCATGCAGTATCCCGGCATTACATGACGGTGATCCCCAATAACTCCCGGAAACCGCCTGGTAATCGGACTTGCCAATAAATTAAGGTGCAATGTACATTAAAAAAAACGGTCTTTGGTGGCAAATGTCAGAACGACTTTTTTATAAACCACGCCACCCTGGCGAAGGCCGCGTGACCCGGGGAATTCGGTGAGTCACCGGACCTCATCCTTGGGTCCGCAAAAAACAGCACCAAGAGGACTGAGTACCGCCGAGCCCCCTCTGCCAATAACATGTGTATAAATTTGAGTCGTGCGGATATCCTTGTGACCGAGTTGTTCCTGCACAGTGCGGATATCCATGCCACGCTCGAGTAAGTGAGTTGCGAACGAATGACGAAGTGTATGGCAACTCGCAGGACATTGTATATTGGCTTTGCGTACAGCAATTTTCACCGCTCTCTGAACACTGGACTCATCAATATGGTGCCTGCGCTCCACATTCGAGCGAGGGTCAATGCTTCGCTTTTGAGAGGGAAACACGTACTGCCAAGCCCATTCTCCGGGGGCTTTGGGGTATTTCCTCTCAAGGGCATAGGGCAGATATACCCTGCCGAAACCCTCTTCCAGATCCCGCTCATGAATGGCCCGGACAGACTGTAAATGCCTCTGCAACGGAACAATCAACTATTCTGCAAGGGTCACAACCCTGTCCTTGCCGCCCTTGCCATCCCGAACATAGATGGCACGGTGATTAAAATCCAGATCTTTGACCCTGAGCCTGACACTTTCCATGAGACGCAACCCGGAGCCGTACTGGAGGCATGCGACAAGCCAATGCATGTGCGCCAGC
>JAHEHQ010000287.1 GCA_024644505.1 Gammaproteobacteria bacterium | reverse complement strand
CGCGATCACGACATGCCCTTGAGGGTGATGAATATCAATCATCCGGGCGCACTCATGCGGCTGATGAAGGGTGAAAATATCGGTTCCCTGGTGGGGAAGGGAGATTGAGATGATCGAAGACATCAAGAATGACACAAAAACCCGTATGAAAAAAAGCGTGGATGCGCTGGGTCATGAACTCGCGAAAGTCAGGACAGGCCGTGCTCACCCAAGCCTGCTCGATCACGTGATGGTTTCCTATTACGGCTCTGACGTCCCCCTGAACCAGGTTTCCAACATCAATGTGGAGGATGCGCGGACCCTGGCCATCACCGTTTGGGAAAAAAACATGGTACAGCCGGTGGAGAAGGCGATCATGAATTCGGATCTTGGCCTCAATCCCAACACTGCCGGCACCGTGATTCGCGTGCCTCTGCCGCCGTTGACGGAGGAGCGCCGAAAGGACCTCATCCGCGTGGTGCGGCACGAGGCCGAGCAGGCCCGGGTGGCGGTAAGGAACATTCGCCGCGATGCCAACGGTGACTTGAAAAGCCTGATGAAAGATAAGGATATTTCGGAAGACGATGAAAGGCGTGGCGAGGAACTCGTCCAGAAGCTGACGGACGAGTATGTCAAGAACATCGATGCACTGCTCGCTGAAAAAGAAAAAGATCTGATGTCGATCTGAGCTGGAACAGGGCTCAGTGGCCAAAAGAACCGAAGGGGTGCCCGAACCCACGAAAACACCCCGTCATGTGGCTATCATCATGGATGGGAACGGCCGTTGGGCGCAGCAGCGTGGTCTCCCCCGGGTCAGCGGGCACAAGGCCGGTGTGGAGACCGTACGATCGGCGGTCGAACAGTCTGTGAAGACAGGCATTCAGGTGCTAACCCTGTTTGCATTCAGCAGCGAAAACTGGCGTCGGCCTCCAAAAGAGGTGAACCTGTTGATGGACCTGTTCATTATTGCACTGGACAGGGAAGTCAGGCGCCTTAAGCGCAACGATGTCAGATTGCGCATTATCGGTGATCACACGGCATTCTCCGACAAACTCCAGGCGCGGATAGTCGAGGCCCAGCAGTCAACGGCAGATTGCAAGGGGTTGACGCTCCAGATAGCGGCAAACTACGGCGGGCGCTGGGATCTGGTGCAGGCGGCCCGGCGGCTCTCCGAAAAAGTGGATGCAGGGCTTCTCCGTCCCGATCAGATCACCGAAGAATCCCTTTCGTCCGGGCTTTCCACCGCCGGTCTTCCTGACCCGGACCTGTTCATACGCACCGGCGGCGAGCAGCGGCTCAGTAATTTTCTGCTCTGGCAGTCTGCCTACGCGGAGTTCTATTTCACGGATGTGCTGTGGCCGGATTTCGATGCGAAGGAGTTCGACAAGGCCCTGGCGTCGTTCACCAATCGGCAGCGTCGCTTCGGCCGGACCAGCGAACAGACCAGGCTGGAAGATGGCAGCTGATTAAATGGCTGCCAGTATGCTCGCCAGGCGAATAGTCACCGCGCTGATACTCATCTCCCTGGTGGTGGCAGGGGCTTTTTACCTTTCCACCCCCCTGCTTTCCCTTGTGTTTGCCGCGGTGGTGATGGCGGCAGGCATGGAGTGGACACATCTGGCGGGGATCCGGACCGCGACGGGCCGATGGCTGTTTCTCGTTATGCTCGGGGCCGCTCTGGGCCTCGCGGCATGGCTTCTGAGTACCGATCCCGGTTGGGGATGGCGGATAGCATCGGCTGCCGTGTTGTGGTGGATCCTGGTCGCCATCATCCTGTTTCGATACCGGCCCGGTCGGAGCCCTGTTCCGGGGACCCTGGCCAAATCAGTTTTCGGGGGGCTGGTCCTGGTGCCTGCCTGGACCTCCCTTGTGGTTGTGCACGGTATCGAGGGGGATGGACCGGCGTTGTTGCTGTTTCTCCTGGTTCTGACCTGGGTTGCCGACAGCAGCGCCTATTTCTCGGGCAGACGCTGGGGCAAAACGAAACTGGCGCCTGATATCAGCCCGGGGAAGAGCCGCGAAGGGGTTTACGGTGCGCTGGCCGGAGCAGCGGCCTGCGGTTTGTTCCTGGCCTGGTGGCGGCCTGAAACGGGCGGTCCGGTGTTGATGATTGTTTTTTGTCTCGCACTCACGCTGATCTCTGTTGTGGGTGATCTTTTCGAAAGCCTGCTGAAGCGTCAGGCGGGCGTCAAGGACAGTGGCAGCATTCTCCCGGGCCACGGGGGGGTGCTGGATCGGATCGACAGCCTTACCGCTGCCGCACCCCTGTTTCTGGCGGGTCTGTTGATGAGCGGCCTATGATAGGCGTTACCGTATTGGGCTCGACCGGCTCCATCGGCGTCTCCACGCTGGATGTGATATCGCGCCACCCCGGCCGTTATCGGGCCGTTGCGCTGACAGCAAACCGTGATGTGGACGGGTTGATCCGGCAGTGCCGGGTTTTCGGGCCGGATTACGCCGCAATGGCCGATTCCCGGTCAGCTCAGGATCTGAAACAGCGGGTTGAAGCAGAAAATCTGCCGGTCAAGGTGCTGTCCGGCAACCAGGGCCTGGAAGAGGTGGCAGCCCTGCCGGAGGTGGATCAGGTCATGGCCGCCATCGTCGGTGCCGCGGGGCTGCCGCCGGCATTGGCCGGGGTGCGGGCGGGCAAACGCATCCTGCTGGCCAACAAGGAGGCGCTTGTGGTGTCCGGGCGTCTTTTCATGGAGGAGGCGGATCGGCATGGAGCCCGGATTCTTCCCATCGACAGTGAGCACAACGCGGTTTTCCAATGCATGCCGGCGGATTTCGGCCGCGGGCTGGAAGCGGTGGGTGTGCGCAGGATACTGCTGACGGCCTCCGGCGGGCCGTTCAGGGAGACGCCGCTGGAAATGCTGCACGAGGTAACCCCGGCGCAGGCCTGCAGCCATCCCAACTGGGAGATGGGGCGAAAAATCTCGGTTGATTCCGCCACCATGATGAACAAGGGCCTGGAGGTCATCGAGGCCTGTGGGCTGTTTCATACAGACCCGGAACGGGTGGAGGTGGTGCTGCATCCCCAGAGCGTCATTCACTCCATGGTTGAATATACCGATGGATCGGTTCTGGCTCAGCTTGGCAATCCGGATATGCGCACACCCATTGCGCACGCGATGGCCTGGCCTGAACGCATGGAATCCGGCGTCGACAGCCTGGACCTGTTCCAGACGGCACGGTTGGATTTCGAACCTCCCGACCTGCAGCGGTTTCCCTGCCTCGCACTGGCCTATCGCGCGATCGAGGCCGGCGGTTCGGCGCCGGCGATCCTGAATGCAGCCAATGAAGTTGCCGTTGAAGCCTTTCTCGATAAACGGCTGAGGTTTACCTCGATTCCCCGGGTGATCGAGGAGACGATGTCAAAACTCCCTCCAAGGCATGATTACACCCTGCAGGCGCTGTTTGCCGCCGACGCGGAGGCACGCGGCCTGGCGGAACGAATAACTGCCCGACTGGTCTGAAGATTTGTTATGGATTCCCTGATAAGTACACTGTTTTTTTTCATCGTTGCATTGGCCATCCTGATTGCGGTCCATGAGTTCGGGCATTTCTGGGTTGCGAGGAAACTCGGTGTCAAGGTGCTGCGATTCTCCATCGGTTTCGGCAAGACACTGTGGAAACGTAACGGCCGCGTCGACGGCACCGAGTACGTGATTGCCGCCGTGCCCCTGGGGGGTTACGTCAAGATGCTGGATGAACGGGAAGAGGCCGTACCGGAGGAGGAACGCCACCGTGCCTTCAACCGCCAGTCCCTGAAGGTCCGCACGGCCATTGTGCTGGCCGGTCCCTTATTCAATTTCCTGTTTGCCATCATCGCCTTCTGGGCAATATTCGTTACCGGGGATACGGGCACCAGACCCTGGGTGGGCGAGGTGCGGGAGGATACGCCCGCGTACCGTGCCGGGTTCTCCAAAGGGGATGAGGTGCTCAGCATCGGGGACAGGTCCACACCCACCTGGGAAACGGTGGCATACAGGCTGATGGCCGATGCCGCCAGAGGGGAAACGCTTACCA
>JAHEHQ010000029.1 GCA_024644505.1 Gammaproteobacteria bacterium | reverse complement strand
ATGATATGACTTTACGATCACTCACATTCACACCTGAAGAGGAACAGTTTAAGAATATTATTGTGCAGTTTTGATTGATCTGGATCAAGTGTTTTTTTGATCTGTATCAACCCCATAGTTAATGGATTCCCAGGCCGATGGAAGGCAGTCCGACAGTGTTCTACGAACATCCTGAAAACCACCCGCTTTTCCAATAATCAGAATTTCCAGGCAGACCTGGATCAGGGTCTCAAAATCTGACGGCAGAGGGAGAGCCCAATCAGCGGAAAAACCTGTCATCACCTCCCTGAAATAATCTCCAATTTGTTGTAAGTAATATATTTTTACTGCTGAACCTCGGTTGAGGAATCCTGCCTGGACCGGTGCGGTCAGATTGAGAAACCATGACGATTCTGTTACCGTTCGGCCTGTCCCAAAACTTGCATTTCGAAATAATAATCCATGACCAAGTATGTATTTATCACGGGTGGCGTCGTCTCATCCCTGGGCAAGGGTATTGCCGCGGCTTCCCTCGGCGCACTGCTTGAGGCACGAGGCTTGCGGGTTACCATGATTAAACTCGATCCCTATATCAACGTGGATCCGGGGACCATGAGCCCCTTTCAGCATGGTGAGGTCTACGTAACCGAGGACGGGGCCGAAACAGATCTCGACCTGGGACATTATGAACGCTTTCTGCGCACCACCATGGGGAAGAACAACAACTTCACCACGGGACAGATTTACGAGAGTGTGATCCGAAAGGAGCGCCGGGGAGACTATCTCGGCGGCACCGTTCAGGTCATTCCCCATATCACCAACGAGATCAAGGACAGCGTCCGCCTCGGTGCAGGCGACTCGGATGTGGCATTGATCGAGATCGGCGGTACCGTCGGTGATATCGAATCTCTCCCCTTTCTCGAGGCGATTCGCCAAATGGGTGTGGAACTGGGCCACGAGAACGCCCTGTTTATGCACCTGACGCTGGTACCTTACATAGCGGTTTCCAAGGAGATAAAAACCAAACCCACCCAGCACTCGGTGAAGGAACTGCGTTCCATCGGTATCCAGCCAGATGTGCTTTTGTGTCGTGCGGAGCAGGCCATTCCGGATTCGGAACGCAAAAAAATCGCGCTTTTCACCAATGTCCCGGAACAGGCGGTGATATCCGCCCTGGATGCGGACACCATCTACCGCATACCCCTGCTGCTGCATGAGCAGTTTCTTGACGAGATTGTCGTAAAACAGCTGGGATTCAACGTTCCCGCCGCGGATCTCTCCCAATGGCGGGCGGTACTGGATGGTCTTGAGAACACAGACGGTGAGGTCACCGTTGCCATGGTCGGCAAGTACATGCATCTGACGGAAGCCTATAAGTCCCTCTCCGAGGCCCTGGTGCACGCAGGTATCCACACCCGTACCAGGGTCAGGATCCAGTATCTGGATTCCGAGCAGATAGAACAGGAAGGGACGGAATCTCTGCGCGGGATTGACGCCATCCTGGTCCCCGGGGGATTTGGAGAGCGCGGTGTCGAGGGAAAGATATCCACGGTCGCCTATGCCCGCAAGAACAACATACCCTACCTGGGGATCTGTCTGGGTATGCAGGTGGCGGTTATCGAGTTTTCCCGCCACCGGGCGGATCTGGCCGGCGCCCAGAGCACAGAGTTCAACCGGGAAACTCCCCATCCGGTCATTGCCCTGATCACCGAATGGCTCAATGCCGAGGGTGAACTGGAGACACGCAGTGAAGATTCCGATCTTGGTGGCACGATGCGCCTGGGTGCCCAGGAGTGCCGGCTGGAGGAAGGCAGTCTGGCAAAGGGGCTCTATCAGCAGGAGGTCATACTCGAAAGGCATCGTCACCGCTACGAATTCAACAACCAGTACCTCGACATCCTGCGGAAAGCCGGACTGCGTTTTTCGGGAACCTCTATGGATGGAAAGCTGGTCGAGATCGTGGAGGTCCCCGACCATCCCTGGTTCGTCGCCTGTCAGTTCCACCCGGAGTTCACCTCCACACCCAGGGACGGCCATCCGCTTTTCTCGGGATTTATCAGGGCGGCCAGAGATTATCAGCGTAACCAGAACCGGGGGCTGCCCGGCTAGGGGAAGGGTCTGTTAACAATATGAAACTCTGCGGATTCGAGGCGGGCCCCGACAGGCCGCTGTTCCTGATTGCCGGGCCCTGTGTCGTGGAAAGTGAACAACTCTCGCTTGATACCGCCGGGCACCTTCGCGAGATCACCGCCAAAATCGGCATACCTTTCATCTATAAATCCTCCTTCGACAAGGCAAACCGCTCTTCCGGGAGCAGCTACCGGGGCCCGGGTCTCGAGGACGGTCTGCGAATCCTGGCCGAGGTCAAGGAGCAGATAGGCGTCCCGATTCTGACCGATGTGCACGAGGATACGCCCCTCGACGAAGTGAGCGACGTTGTGGATGTGCTGCAGACGCCGGCTTTTCTGTGCCGCCAGACCAATTTTATCCTCGCCGTGTCCAGACAAGGCCTGCCGGTCAACCTGAAAAAAGGCCAGTTCCTCGCCCCCTGGGATATGAAAAACGTGGTCGAGAAGGCACAGAGCACTGGGAACGAACAGATCATGGTCTGTGAACGGGGTGTCTCATTCGGTTACAACAACCTGGTTTCGGACATGCGCTCCCTGGCGGTTATGCGGGATACCGGGGTGCCCGTGGTATACGATGCAACCCATTCGGTACAGTTGCCCGGAGGCCAGGGCAGCGTATCGGGCGGACAGCGTGAGTTCGTTCCCGTCCTTGCCAGAGCAGCGGTGGCGGCCGGCGTCTCCGGTCTGTTCATGGAGACGCATCCGGACCCGGAGCGCGCATTGAGCGACGGCCCGAATTCCTGGCCGCTGAGCAGGATCGAGGAACTCCTGGAAACCCTGATGCTCCTGGATCGGACGGTGAAGGCCAGGCCCTTCGCGGAAACCCGGCTCTGAACGGGTAATGGGAATGTAACCAATCTGGAGTTAGTATTTCGAAAGTGAACTCACCTCCCGATAGCCGGATCGATTGTCGAGAGCGCCGAACTATTTTATGAACCCCAGGTTTCGAAACCTAAACTAAAGAAAAATGGAGCGAAGATGACTGAAATCGTCGATGTTCGTGGCCGGGAAATTATCGATTCCCGCGGCAACCCCACCGTCGAGGCTGACGTGATAACTGCAAGTGGCGCAATCGGCCGCGCGGTGGCGCCTTCCGGTGCATCCACAGGCTCCCGGGAAGCGCTTGAACTGCGTGATGGGGACAAGGGGAGATTTCTTGGCAAGGGAGTGCTCACGGCTGTCGGAAACATAGCCGGGGAGTTGAAGGATGCCGTGATCGGCATGGATGTCGCGGGGCAAACCGAAATCGATCGTAAGATGATCGAACTCGACGGTACCGAGAACAAGGGAAGGCTCGGCGCCAATGCCTTACTGGCCGTGTCGCTGGCTGCTGCCCATGCTGCGGCTCAGGAGCGTGGTCTGCCGCTTTATCGCTATCTTTCCGACGGTCCCTACCGAATGCCTGTCCCGATGATGAATATCATCAACGGGGGTGCCCATGCCGACAACAACGCGGATATTCAGGAGTTCATGATCCTGCCTGTTGGTGCGGGTTCTGTCAGGGAGGCCATACGTTACGGTGCGGAGGTTTTCCATTCCCTCAAGTCAGTGCTCAAGAGCAAGGGCCTGAATACAGCGGTCGGGGACGAGGGGGGGTTCGCACCGGATCTGCCATCCAATCTCGCCGCGATAGAGGTGATAATCGAGGCGATCGAAAAGGCGGGATTCGGGGTCGGCTCTGATATTTATCTGGGTCTCGACGTTGCCAGTTCGGAGTTTTATCACGACGGCGTCTATGATCTCGCTTCGGAAGGGCGCCAATTCAGCGCCGCGGAATTCACCGACTATCTCTCAGGACTCGTGGACCAGTACCCCATCATCTCCATCGAGGACGGCATGGACGAAAGTGACTGGGAAGGCTGGAAACTGCTGACGGAAAAGCTGGGCAGCCGGATACAACTGGTGGGCGACGATCTTTTCGTGACCAATACGCGTATCCTTGCGAGGGGTATCGAGGAGGGCGTGGCCAATTCGATTCTTATCAAGTTCAATCAGATCGGCACCCTCACAGAGACCCTGGAAGCGATAAGGATGGCAAGTGACGCAGGCTATACGGCAGTGATCTCTCATCGTTCGGGGGAGACTGAGGATACCACCATCGCCGACCTCGTCGTGGCCACCAATACGGGTCAGATCAAGACCGGGTCCTTGTCCCGTTCTGACCGTGTTGCAAAATATAATCAGCTGATGCGCATCGAGGACCAGCTTGGCAGAGATGCGGTATATGCGGGTAAAGGTGCGTTCAAGAGTCTATGACAGGTTGAATTCGACGAGCAGGTTCACAAACGGCCTATTAAGATGCGCATTCTGATGGGCATCCTTGTGTTCCTGCTCGCGATGCTGCAATACCGGCTATGGGTGGGCGAGGGCAGTCTTGCGGAAGTGCATAACCTGCGGCAGGAAATCGCAATCCAGAAAGAAAAAATCGAGAAACTCCGGGAGCGCAACCTTGAACTCAGGGCGGAGGTCGTAAATCTGAAACATGGACAGGAAGCCATCGAGGAGAGGGCGCGCAGCGGGTTGGGCATGATCCGCGAGAACGAGATCTTTTATCAGGTTATCGAGCCTGAAAAGACCACAGGGGAATGAAAAAGGAGCAGGCTTTCTGGGCAGTGGTGCCGGCGGCGGGTGCAGGCCGTCGTATGGGGGGAGACATTCCCAAGCAATACCTCATGCTGTGCGGCAAGTCCGTACTCGATCACAGTTTGGAGCATTTCGTCTCCAACCCGAGAATCCGCGGTGTCTACGTACCCCTGTCCCCGCACGACGCCTGGTGGTCGAAGAGCAGATACTCGGATCATCCCGGCGTTGTCCGTGTGGATGGCGGTGACGAACGTGCCCAATCCGTTCTCAATGTGTTGCGTGCCCTTGATAAGGTTGCGAATCCGGATGACTGGGTCCTGGTGCACGACGCGGCGCGCCCCTGTCTTCGGCAGGGGGACCTCAACCGGTTGATGGAGCGTCTTTCCGAACACCCCGTAGGTGGTATTCTGGGCACCCCCCTGCATGACACGGTGAAACGGGCCGACAGATCAGGGGGGGTTATCGAAACGCTCCCCCGGGAAGAGATTTGGCGTGCCTTCACGCCCCAGATGTTTCATCTGGGCGCATTGCGTCTGGCGCTGGAATCCGCATTCGAGGCGGGCGTTCCGGTGACAGACGAGGCTGCTGCAATGGAAAGGATGGGGGAAGCACCTGAGCTGATCGAGGGGCATGCCGACAATATAAAGATCACACACCCTGAAGACCTGGAACTCGCGGCATTTTATCTCGACCGGCAACAGCGACCGGATCTGCCGCCCACACAAGGGCCGACCTGCGACGGGCCCGACGGAAACTGAGGAGTATCTCATGCGAATCGGACAGGGCTACGACGCGCACCGCTTCACACCGGGACGAAAACTGGTTCTGGGTGGAGTGTCGATCGAGCACGAACTTGGACTCGCGGCCCATTCCGACGGTGACGTGTTGATCCATGCCTTGTGCGATGCATTGCTGGGCGCAGCAGGTCTCGGTGACATAGGCCGGCATTTTCCTGACAGCAACGAGGCGTTCCGGGATATCAACAGCCGGATACTGCTGCGTCAGGTGACGGAAAAGATCCGGGGCCGAAAACTGCGGCCCGGCAACGTGGATATCACTGTGGTGGCCCAGGCCCCCAGGATGGCGCCGCACATTCAGTCAATGTGCTCGAATATCGCGGCCGATCTGGGGCTTCCGGCAGATAGGGTGAACATCAAGGCGACCACAACCGAGGGAATGGGATTTGCCGGGCGGGGTGAGGGCATAGCCGCCTATGCGGTGGCCCTGCTCGAAGAGCCCGGGGGCAGTTGAGAGTATGCTGAAACCTGCATAGACAGGCTCAATGTCGACATGAATTATCCCGTCGATGCCCAGGACAATCTGCCCCATGCTTACGGCGGCCCCTCCTGCCGGGGTGTTCTGCGCACGAATCCCGATGATTTCCGGGTAACGGAGATACCCCTCGTGGAACCCGACGGGCGCGGGGAACACTGTCTGCTGGAGATCGAAAAGCGCAACCAGAACACAGAATCGGTGGTAAAGCTGCTGGCACGCCATGCGCGCGTACGAAACGCCGATGTGGGATATGCCGGTATGAAGGATCGCAATGCGGTAACCCGGCAGTGGCTCTCGGTGCGGCTTGCCGGCCGGCCGGAGCCGTCATGGGATGAGCTGAATTCTACTGATCTCAGAATATTGCAGGCAGTGCGTCACAGCCGAAAGCTGAGGATAGGTGCGTTGAGGGGAAACCGGTTTCGACTGCGGGTACGCGAGTTCAGGGATGAACGGGGCAGACTCGAGCAGATCATGAACTCTCTGGAGGCTGGAGGCATGCCGAACTACTTCGGCGCCCAGCGTTTCGGTCATGAAGGCTCCAATCTTACCGGCGCCAGCGCCCTGTTCGGGGGGGTGCGGGGCAGGCTGGACAGGAAACGGCGGGGACTCTACCTGTCCGCGGCCCGCTCCATGCTGTTCAATCGGGTGCTGGGATACCGGGTGAGCGGCGGCACCTGGAACCGGGCACTCCCCGGGGAACGGTTGATACTCGATGGCAGCCGAAACAGTTTTGTACCGGAGATGATAGATCCGGTGATCATGCAGCGTCTTGCGGATATGGATATCCACCCCTCCGGTCCGCTGTGGGGCGCCGGATATCAATCCGCGGATACTGAATCCGCTGTCCTCGAACAGCAGGCGCTTGACGGCATGGAAGCCTGGCAGGAAGGTCTGGAAAGATCGGGATTGAAATACGAGCGCCGCGCCCTGCGCGCTCCCGTCAGAGATCTTGCATGGGGCCTGGAAGGCGACGATCTGTTGCTGGAATTTTCCCTTGGAAAAGGCAGTTATGCCACGGTTTTGATGAGGGAGATCATTGTGGATGGATAATGCCCCTCCCCGTGTTTCGCAGGCTCAACACAGGCTGCAATTTCCAGTAACTAGTTCCTAATGCTTCCGGGATAACAACACGTAGACCGCTCCCAGACCCCCATCGAATCTGGGCGCGGAGCAAAAGGCCAGCACCTCGTCTCGCTGCCGCAGCCACTGATTGACCTTCTGTTTGAGGATTGGCTGTCGTTCCTGGGAGCCTTGTCCCTTTCCGTGGATGATATGTACCACACGTAATCTGTGGTAGCGGCAATGTGCCAGGAACCGGGCCAGGACGGTTCGGGCTTCCGCGACGCGCAGGCCATGCAGGTCCAGGCTTTCCTGGGGCGGCAGATGGCCGCGCCGCAACTCCTGAAACAGGCGATTTTGCACACCCGGCCTCATGAACCGAAGTTCCTCGGGGGTCTCGATGTTCAGGTCCGCGAAATCGTCATCAGGTTTCTCCCCTGTTACCCTCGGATTCGGCGGCAGGGGGACGGGGGGCAGCCGCGGTTTGAAGGGTTCGATCTCTTCGTGATGATGCCGGTGCGCATCCTCCATGGCTTCCCGGAACAGCGTCCTTTCGTCGTCATCTGGATGGTAGCGTTTCTTGGCCATAAATCCGGTTCCGGTTTCCTGATGGACGTCCCGGAAATATACTAACAGATTCCCCTTCGAGGATGAGTCCCGGGGGTATTTCCAGTATAGTTGGCGGCTCCAGCAAAGCGTATTGAGGTTGCCCCGCAGCGGTGAGGATATTACTCAGCAACGACGACGGTTATCAGGCAAGGGGATTGAGAGTGCTCATGGAGTTTCTTACGCCATTGGCCGAACTCACCGTTGTTGCGCCGGAGCGAAACCGCAGTGGTGCCAGCAATTCCCTCACCCTGGATTACCCGATACATGCGGAAACCCTGGAAGACGGTGTGATCCGGGTCGATGGCACGCCCACCGACTGTGTTCACCTGGCTATCACGGGGCTTCTCGAGGAAGAGCCGGATATGGTGATCGCGGGGATCAATGCCGGGGCCAATCTGGGGGACGACGTACTCTACTCCGGCACGGTTGCCGCAGCCACGGAAGGTCGTTTTCTCGGCTTCCCGGCCATGGCGTTCTCCATGAGCAGTCATGATCCGCAATACTACGGCACCGGCGCACAAGTGGCCGCTGCAATGATCAGAAAACTGCAGGATAGACCACTGGAGCCAGACACCATTATCAACGTCAATATCCCCGATTTGCCTTTTGAGGATTTGGAGGGCTTTCAGGCCACCCGCCTGGGGCACAGGCACAAGGCGGAACCGGTGGTGAAATCAAGCGATCCCCGGGGACGCATCATATACTGGGTTGGCCCTGCCGGTGCGGAGCAGGATGCAGGTCCAGGCACCGATTTCCATGCCGTTAGAAATGGATATGTCTCTGTCACCCCCCTGCAAGTGGACTTGACCCGGCATACGCATATCGAACCGCTGGCAGACTGGCTCAGCGGTATACAGCCGTGACCTTCAATTCACACCTGGGTATCGGGATGACCTCCCGGAGAACCCGGGAACGGCTGATACAAAGGCTGCGCCAGGAGGGTATCCGGGACCACGCCGTTCTGAATGCCATCAGGATCACACCCCGACATATTTTTGTCGATGAAGCGCTCGCCAGCCGCGCCTACGAGGATACCGCGTTGCCCATCGGACACGGGCAGACGATTTCCCAGCCCTATATCGTCGCACGCATGACGGAACTGTTGATGGAGGCAGGGCCGCTGGATACGGTGCTGGAGGTGGGCACCGGCTCCGGATACCAGACCGCCGTTCTGTCTCAGTTGGTTAATCGTATCTACAGTGTCGAGCGAATCGGAGAACTGCAAAGGCAGGCGCGCAGACGCTTCCAGTCCATGGGCATCAGGAACATCAGGCTTCGCCACAGCGACGGCGGCCTGGGACTGCCCCAGTTCGCCCCTTTCGACGGCATACTCGTAACGGCGGCACCCGAAGGCATCCCTCTTGCATTGGTGAATCAGTTGAAGCAGGGTGGGCGTATGGTGCTTCCCATTGGCGCCGACCAGGGGCAGGTGCTGGTTCGTGTAACCCGCACCAGCGGTGGATACGAGAAAGAACTTCTGGAAAGGGTGGTATTCGTCCCTTTGCTGAGTGGAGTTCAGCGGTAATATCGATGTCAGGGGTTTCTGAATTCCCGTAATGAGGAGTCAAAGGCTGGCATGCCATCGTCAGTGCAGAATTATCGCCCGGTGACACCCGTGTGCCGGTGGACATTCAAGCCCGCATTCCTGGTGCTGTCTGCGCTGATCTGTATCCAGTTGCTTTCGGCCTGCGGTGCGCAGGTTCGCCCCAAGGGCGACTCGACCGAGAGGCCCAGGGTCAGGGAAGGGCACCGTCCCGCTACCTATAAGGTACGTTCGGGGGATACGCTTTATTCCATCGCCTGGCGCTACGGGCTGGATTACCATGTGCTGGCGAGGTGGAACGGCATCAAACGCCCTTACACCATATATGCCGGGCAGACGCTCCGGCTTCGCCAGACCGGTACCAAGAGCTCCGGGAAAACTGCGACCAAAAAGAAGACAGCCCCGTCCAGGTCCCCTGAGAAGGCCGTCACCCCGAGGCCGCAAACCACCCGAAAGACCAGCAAGCCGGCTGCCAGAGGGAGCAGCGGGCAGCAGGCGGTCGCCTCCGGTAAAGGGTTGAACTGGAAATGGCCTACTCAGGGCAAGGTCAAGAAAGGTTATTCAGCCAGTGACCCGGCCCGCCAGGGCATTGAGATCGGCGGCAGGACCGGCCAACGCATCGTGGCATCGGAATCTGGCCGCGTGGTCTATGCAGGGAGCGGCTTGATAGGGTATGGTCGTCTTGTAATCATCAAGCATAATAATAACTATCTGAGTGCCTACGGCCGCAATCGCAAACTGCTTGTGCAGGAGGGTGCACAGGTAAAGCGGGGGCAGGCTATTGCTGAAATGGGAAACAACGGAAACGGCGGGCCATCACTTCATTTCGAGATACGAAAAAACGGCGACCCGATGAATCCTTTGAAGCTGCTGCCTGGAAGGCGCTGATGAATTATGTTGGATTCATGGCTGCTGACCGCGAATTGATCAGAGGTTCCTTGACGCTTGAATCCGAGCAGCAGTTGAAGCAAACGACGATGGAGGAGCATGAACAAAGAACCTACGGATGATGATGGTGACGATGTCTCCATGACGTCCCAGGAATCGCTGTTGGGTGGCGCTGGGGAAACCCTGATACCCCCCGAGGAGCCGGAAGTGACCGACAAACCGGCGACGACCCTGTTCGACCCGGGGCAGCCCGACACAGCCCACATGGATGCCACACGTCTGTACCTGAGTGAAATCGGGTCCTCCAAACTGCTCACCGCAGAAGAAGAGATCAGCCTGTCGCGCCAGGCTCAGAAAGGAGAGATGCAGGCCAGGAAACGCATGATCGAAAGCAATCTCCGGCTGGTGGTCAAGATTGCACGTCGCTACATGAATCGGGGGCTTGCCCTGCTGGATCTGATCGAGGAGGGAAATCTGGGACTGATAAGGGCGGTTGAAAAGTTCGATCCGGAGCGTGGATTCAGATTTTCGACCTATGCCACCTGGTGGATCCGCCAGACCATCGAAAGGGCGATCATGAATCAGACCCGCACGATTCGTCTGCCGATCCATGTGGTCAAGGAGATCAATGTCTATCTGCGTGCGGCCCGCAGCCTGGCGCAGACATTGGATCATGAACCGACGGCTGAAGAGATTGCCAACCTTCTCAACAAGCCCCTGGACGAAGTCAAACGCATGCTGGGGCTCAACGAGCGCATCAGCTCCGTGGACACCCCGTTCGGCAAGGACACCGACAAGCCCCTGCTGGACACCATACCCGACCGGCAGACCCAGGATCCCTCTGTGAGCATTCAGAACGAGGGGGTGAACGCCAATCTCGACGAATGGCTGGGCAGGCTCAACGACAAGCAGAGAGAAGTGGTGGAGCGTCGCTTCGGTCTCCACGGGTACGAAAACTCAACGCTGGAACAGGTGGCCAATGAACTCGGAGTGACCCGGGAGCGGGTGCGTCAGATCCAGATGGATGCCCTGAAACGTCTCCGGGTAATCCTGGAGAAGGATGGATTTTCCGTAGATACCATCTTTAAATAGCGGTTTGTCTCCGAACCCGGTTCAGGGAGCACACAATCCCGAAAACAACCCTTGGAAAGCCACCGGCCAGGCACCGGCCGCGCCTCATGGTGTGGAAAAGCGTAAGAATTTTAGAGTATTAGGTTTAATTGATTTATGTCAACTTCGAAGATGCTTTTAAAATTAAAATAAAAAACAATTAGTTACAATTTTTATATAATAATCTAGTTTAAATTATCTGGCACATGTGATCTTGACAATCCTCAAGGATTACAGTGTCATATGCCCCACTCGAAACACCTGTTTCGAGGGCTAACGGGTGGGGATCCTTCAGGAACTCCGTTCTTGTTTTACCAATATCATGAATAAGATCCTTGGGGGGGCTCATGGACGCCGCAGCTGAACAAAAGTACGACTATGGTGTTGTACGCTGGTTCACCGTCATGGCAGTGGTCTACCTGGTGGTAGGCGCCCTGGTCGGAGTGATTATCGCTTCGCAACTGGCATGGCCGATTTTGAACTTCGATATACCGTACCTCACCTTTGGGCGGCTCCGCCCACTCCACACCAACGCGGTGATCTTCGCCTTCGGTGGAAGCGTGTTGATGGCAACATCCTTCTACAGTGTCCAACGGACCTGTGCCACCAAACTGTGGAGTAACAGGTTGGCCTGGTTCACCTTTATAGGCTGGAATCTGATTATCGTGTCCGCGGTGATCACCTTGCCGCTGGGTATCACCAGCGCCAAGGAGTATGCGGAACTGGAGTGGCCGATCGATGTGGCGATTGCCGTGGTCTGGCTCAGCTACATGTTCAACTTCATCATGACCATCTCCCTGCGCAAGAGCCCGCACATCTATGTGTCCAACTGGTTCTTCCTGGGCATGATGGTGATGATCACCTACCTGCACGTGGTCAACAGCCTGGCCATCCCCGTGGGACTGTTCAAGTCCTATTCCATCTTCTCAGGTGTGCAGGATGCCATGATCCAATGGTGGTGGGGACACAATGCCGTGGGCTTTTATCTGACCGCGGGCTTCCTGGGCATCATGTACTATTTCGTGCCCAAGCAGGCCGGTCGTCCGGTCTACTCCTACCGCCTGTCGGTGATCCATTTCTGGGCACTGATGTTCGGTTACGTCTGGCTGGGCGCCCACCATCTCCAGTACACGGCGCTGCCTGACTGGACCGGTTCCCTCGGCGCGGCCATCTCCCTGGCCATGATCATTCCCTCCTGGGGCGGCGCGGTAAACGGCATGATGACCCTGTCGGGCGCCTGGGACAAACTGCGCACCGACTATGTACTGCGCTTCCTCATCATGTCCCTGGCGTTCTACGCCATGTCCACGTTCGAAGGCCCGGTCATGTCCATCAAGACCGTCAACGCCCTGTCCCACTACACCGACTGGACGATTGGCCACGTGCACTCCGGTGCCCTGGGCTGGGTCGCCATGGTTGCCATCGGCGCCATCTATCACCTGATGACCCGCCTGTTCCACACCGAGCTGTGGTCCACCAAGCTGGTCAATGCCCACTTCTGGACCGCAACCATCGGTACGGTGATCTACATCGTCGCCATGTGGGTATCCGGCATCATGCAGGGCCTGATGTGGCGCGCCTACGACGAGTACGGCACCCTGGCCTACACCTTTGTCGAATCCGTTGACGCCATGCACCCCTACTACGCGATGCGCGCTGTCGGCGGCGCGATATTCCTGTTGGGTGCGGTGTTGATGCTCATCAATATCCTGATGACCGTCGCCAAGGCCTCATCCGAAGGCAGTGTGC
>JAHEHQ010000286.1 GCA_024644505.1 Gammaproteobacteria bacterium | reverse complement strand
TGGAAACACAGCCTGAAATAGAGGATGTCCAGAGCAGCAAGGACACCCGGCAGATCGCCATCAACAAGGTGGGTATCAAGGATATCCGCCATCCCGTAAAGGTGAAGGATCGAAGCGACGGTTATCAGCACACGGTCGCCAACTTCAACATGTACGTAAACCTGCCCCACAATTTCAAGGGTACGCACATGTCCAGGTTCGTGGAGATCCTCAACGCTCACGACAAGGAGATCAGCGTCGAGTCCTTCAAGGGCATGCTCTCGGAGATGGCCGAACGACTCGAGGCGAACTCCGGTCATATCGAGATGCACTTCCCGTATTTCATCAACAAGGAGGCCCCGATCTCCAAAGTCAGGAGCCTCATGGATTATGAGGTCACCCTGATAGGCGAGATTCACAAGGGTCGGCCCAGCATGATGATAAAGGTGGTGGTGCCGGTAACCAGCCTCTGCCCCTGTTCGAAAAAGATCTCCGACCGCGGCGCCCACAATCAGCGTTCCCATGTCACCGTTCAGGTGCGCACCAACGGATTCGTCTGGATCGAGGAGATCATTGAACTGGTCGAAAGCGAGGCTTCATGCCAACTCTACGGACTGTTGAAAAGACCCGACGAAAAGTACGTCACGGAACATGCCTATGACAATCCCAAGTTCGTTGAGGATATGGTTCGGGATATGGCCGTGCGCCTGAACCGGGACATGAGGTTCAGCGCCTACGTGGTGGAATCGGAGAATTTCGAATCCATTCACAATCACTCGGCTTATGCCCTGATCGAAAGGGACAAGGAAGCACCGGACGATTAGCGCGGGACGGCTTTGACAATGCCCGATGTCAGAATGGAATCAGAACCGGCTTCTCAGCAGGAGCATATTCCCCTGATGATTCATCTCCACGCGATTCAGAAAACTCATGCCCAGCAACACGCGTCTGGGTGAGTCGCCTTCCACCACCACGCCGTTCACATTGCTGAGCTCGATAGCACCCACACGTACCCGCGCCAGAGTCACCCTGTAGGCATTGGCAACCCCTGAGGCCGTTTGAACACGCGTCTTTTTGTCGCTTCGGCGAAACGCTATTCCCAGACGTTTGGCTTCGGTCTCACTCAAAGCCACCTGGGTGGCGCCCGTGTCCACCAGCATATCGGCATTTCGGCCGTTTATACTGCCGGCTGTCAGATAGCCGCCGCTTGAATCCTGCCAGATCCTGACTTCTCGGTCCCGGGGTTCGGCAAAAGTGCCGCCGGCATGGCTGCCCAGACCATATTCGTCTCGTCTGCCGTCAACCTCTATGACCGCCTTTTTGGCGTCGGCGGAAACCAGAAGCAGTCCGCCGGGACCCTCCTGACCCTCACGCAGCAGATGATTCATGCCATCGATCTGGAGCATCGCCTTACCATTGAACAACGCCAACACGCGGAACTGCACAGCGGCCTCAAGATTCACAGCCGCCATACACATCAGCAGCGACAGGGCTGCCGCCATAGTTGGCGTGGGTGTTCTCCTAAAAATAAGTTTCATGGGACTCAGATCAGTCGCGCCGTCAGTTGTATCACCAGGAAGCCGTATATGCCGGCAAGCAGGTCGTCCAGCATGATCCCTATGCCTCCCGACACCCTGCGATCGAGCCCGCCGATAGGCCAGGGTTTGAGTATGTCGAATAACCTGAACAGCCCGAACCCCGCCAGCAGCCAGATCCAGCCGTCCGGGAGCAGCCAAAGGGTGACGAGCAGACCCACCCACTCATCCCACACGATGCCCCCGGGATCGTGCAGCCCCATCTCCCTGGCGGTCACGCCGCAGAGCCATATCCCAATGAGGAACATGGCACCGACGATGGCCAGATACATCACCGGAGCCAGGGGCCGCATCAACAGATAAAGCGGTATCGCCGCGACCGTACCCAGGGTTCCGGGGGCGACGGGTGAAAGCCCGGACCCCAGTCCGTAGGCCAGCAGATGTGCGGGATTGGACCAGCGAAAGCCTCTGTCAGGGAGTCCCGAAATGTTCGTATCCCCCCGCCACGCCTTTCAACGCCCCCCCCGGCAAGCCCCGGCAGCGGACACCCGGCGCTTGCCCGATCTCACCGATCCAGCAAAACCCGCTGCCCAGCCGATGCATTTCCGCCTCTATTTTCGGGGTCAACTGCGGACGCGCGGTAAAACAGAGTTCGTAGTCATCCCCGCCTGTCAGGGGTATCGACCAGTCCCCCGTTTCCTTGATGTGGGCGGCCATTGCTCCGGACAGGGGCAGGAGGCTGATGTCGATCAGGGCACCCACGCCGCTTTGTGAACAGATGTGTCCGAGATCCGCCAACAATCCATCGGAGACATCGATGGCGGCATTTGCCAGACCCGCCAGTGCGCGACCCTCCTCAATGCGCGGAGAGGGTCGGTGGAGACGTTCGGTGAGCGCCCCGCCCGTTCCGGCTGCGGGCTCGACCCCGGCGCCGAGTTTGAGGGCAAGGGCGGCATCGCCCAGCGTCCCGGTAACCCCGATCCTGTCGCCGGGGCGGGCCCTGTCCCTTCTCAACACCTTTCCCGGATCGGTGAAACCCTGTACCTGGACGGTTATGGTCAAGGGTCCCCGGGTTGTGTCGCCACCTACCAGCTGCACACCGAATCTTTCGGCCAGGGTGGCAAATCCGGCGCTGAAGGCCTTCAGCCAGGCCGTATCGTTATCGGGCAGGGTCAGCGCCAGGGTGGCCCAGGCCGGTGAGGCCCCGGCTGCCGCCAGGTCACTGAGGTTGACCGCCAGCGCCTTGTGTCCCAGGGCTTCGGGGTCGGTGCCCGCAAAGAAGTGGACACCCTCCACCAGGGTATCGATGCTTACCGCGAGCAGCTGCCCCGGGGGTGTCCGGAGCAGGGCACAGTCATCCCCCACGCCAAGAACGACGTCCTCGCGGGGCGTGCCCGTATGGGAAAAATAGGTTTCGATGATTTCGAATTCAGAAACTGCCATGGGGCGAGCATAGCATGGGAGCGGAGCGGGGTAGCGTGCTCAGCCGGTTTCAGTTTTCCGGACTGTCTGGGCCAGCCTGTCCAGCACCCCGTTGACGTACCGATGCCCCTGTTCAGCGCCGAACACCTTGGCGAGCTCAACCGCCTCGTTGATCACCACCTTGTAGGGAACCTCCAGATGATAGATCAGCTCAAAGGCCCCAAGGCGCAGGATGGCGCGTTCAACGGGATCGACGCTTTCAATAGACCGGTCCAGGCAGGGCCCGAGACCCTTGTCCAGTTCATCAAGGTGGGATGGGACACCCTGGACCAGCCGGTCGAAATAGGCAACATCGAACTTCCCGGCATCCTGTTCAGACAGAAACTGCCCACGAATCTCCCGGACATCCTGACCGGTCATCTGCCATTGGTAGATCGCCTGAACCGCGTGCTGACGGGCGCCGCTCTTTTTTCGGCTCATCAGGCCAGCTGCCGCAGCAGATTGACCATCTCGATGGCTGAAATGGCCGCCTCCGCCCCCTTGTTGCCCGCCTTGGTGCCGGCCCGTTCAATGGCCTGTTCTATGGTATCGACGGTGAGTACACCAAACGCGATGGGCATGCCGTGCTTCAGGCTGACCTGGGCCATCCCCTTGACGCACTCCCCCGCCACGTACTCGAAATGGGGGGTTCCGCCGCGGATCACGGCACCCAGGGCCACGATGGCGTCACAGCCACCCTTGGCGGCAATCTTTTCCAGGACCAGGGGCATCTCGAATGCTCCCGGCACCCTGACAACAGTGATATCGGTTTCTGCGGCGCCGTGGCGCTTCAGCGTATCCAGGGCCCCGGAAAGCAGGCTTTCGACCACGAAGCTGTTGAACCTGGAAACCACCAGGCAGAAACGGGCATCCTCAACGCCGAGAACACCCTCGATCTCTTTTACGGACATATGGTAATCCCTCAGTGTGTCAATTCTCTTTCCGGTCCGGGGTGCTCAACGGCACTCCACGTACTCTACCACCTCCAGGTCGAAACCGGAGATGCCGTGCATGCTCTTGGGTGCACTCAGTACGCGCATCTT
>JAHEHQ010000028.1 GCA_024644505.1 Gammaproteobacteria bacterium | reverse complement strand
CGGTCTGGCCCTCCAGCAGGAGCATGGGCAGAAAGGCGAGGATTGTCGTCAGGGAAGAGGTAAGCAGGGGAATAGACAGGGTGCTGCCGGTTTCGACACAGGCCTGTCGTCGCTCTTGACCCCGTTCCAGGCGACCGCGGATCTCCTCGGCAATAACAATGCCGTTGTCGACCAGCATGCCGAGGGCAATGATCGAGGAGGCGATGGAAACGCGCTCAAACTCGATGCCGAAAATGTTCATCACAATGATGCCCATGAGCATGGTCAATGGCACGAAGGTGCCAACGATGAGGCCGGTGCGTATGCCGAGAAAGACCATGACCACGACGAGCACGATAATGATGGTCTGGTATACATTGGCGAGACCGCCATCCACGGCGGCCTGCACCAGATCGGGCTGAAAGGTCGCGTACTCCATCACGTAGCCGATGGGCAGCTGAGATTCCAGGGTCTTCATTTTCCGGGTCAGCTGTTCGCCGAATACCACCGAATTGACGCCGGGCATGATAGAAACGCTGATCACGATCGAGCGCCTGCCGTTGAAGTAGGCCAGATCCCGGGGAGGATCGGCGTAACCGCGTTCGACGCTCAGGATATCCCTGAGGCGTATGGTCTGCCGGGTCTTAGGAATCGTGAACTCGACGTTTTCGATGTCCCCGATATTGCGAAAATTGCCGGTGGGGTTCACGACCACATTCTGTGCCGCTGCGTCGACCTGGCCTCCGGGCATGACGACATTCTGTTCCACCAGCGTGTTGACGATCTCCCCGACCGAAATGCCGAACTGGGCAAGCCTGGCTGCCGAGAACTTGAGAAACACCTGCTCTTCATGCACGCCGAAGAGCTGGATTTTCCGGATGCCGGGGAGTTCGTACAGGCGGTCACGCAGATCCCGTGCCGTAACGCGCATCTCCGACATGGAAAAGCCCTCGCTCCACAGGGCGATCGTCGCCACAGCCGTCAGCCCGAACTCGTCATTGACGAAGGGCCCGATGGTTCCCGCGGGAAGCTCCGGTCTTATGTCGGACATCCTGTTGCGGACCCGCTGCCATATCAGATCCAGGTCATCGAATTCGTCCCGGGTCTCGGCATGGATAATGGTCACGCCGTGCCGGGAGTCCGACCAGATGTCGTCGAGCTCGGGCAGGGTGCGGAGCTGGGCTTCCAGGCGGCGGGTGACCAGTTCCTCCATCTCCTCCGGCTTCATGCCCGGGAAGAACGCCGTGACGACGACTTCGCGGATCACGATGGGCGGGTCTTCCTGGCGCGGGAAGTCAAAGAACTGGATCAGACCGATGATGATGATGGAGGCGATAAAGACAATGGTCAGCCGATTGGTGTCCAGTGAGAATCGGGTGATGAAAGACATGATGGTGGTCCCCGTTCAGGTGTGAACGTGCGGCTATTCGGTTGGCACGGAATGGGTGGCGTATGACAGTTCAGTTTTCGCTATATGCTTACTGTTCCATCAACCGGACCTGCTGACCGTCCCTGAGAAAACTCACCCCGGCCGTGGCCACGATGTCACCGGCGCTCAGTCCGCTGTTTACGACAACGTTGTTGTCCCGAATGCCGCCGTGCTCGATGGCGGTCTTTTTTACAGTGGAAGTGGCATCGTCGAACACATAGACATGACTTTCCGTCCCGCCGCCCCGGGGTACGAGGGCAGCGACAGGTATCAGGTAGGCGATTTCCTCCTGCTCGCCCCCCAGTATCAGGGTCACCTCGGCTGTCAGGCCCGGCCGGATCCTGGAGTTTTCGGCGTAAATGGTGAGCCTGACAGGAAAGGCGTTGGCGGCGCCCGCCGATCTGCTCACTTCCGTGACAACGGCCTTGTGGGTTTGTCCCGGACTGGCGGGGAATCGGACCTCTCCGGCGAGACCCAGGTAGACTTGCTGGATCTCGGATTCCGGGATGCTGATGGCCGCCTCCATGGCGTCCTCGACATACAGGTCAAAGAGCTTCTGCCCGCGATTCACCTCCTGGAACGCGTCCACCTCACGGCTTGCGATAACCGCGTCGAAGGGTGCCCGCAGCTCGGTTCTTTCCAGGTCCCGCCTTGCCAGATTCAACCGTGAACTGCTGTAGCCAAGGTTCTTGCGCGCCGTTTCATAGTTGGTTCTGGCCTGGTCCAGTGCCTGTTCGCTGATAAGCCCCGGACTTTGTTCGACGACCCGGCGCAGGCGATCCCACTCTCTGCGCGCATCGGCGAGTTCGGCCTCGGCCCTTCCAACGGTTGCCTGGACCGCGTCCAGGTTCAGTTGAAAAGTCTGCTCATCCAGTCGCGCCAGCACCTGGCCCTTGGATATGGAGTCGCCCACATCCACTTTCACCTCCTGCACATTGCCGGGCACCTCGAAGCTGAGGCTGGAGGTGGTTGCGGCCTCGACGACACCCGAAAAACGGCGAATCTTTCCGGATGCCGGTTCACTGACGGTGATGGTCCTGATCGCACGCACAGTTTCAGTAAGCGGAGGGGGCGGTTCGCTGCAGGCGGCCAACGCTGATACCAGAATAATTAGGGACATGGATCTCAATCGCTGGGTACAGTACGACATCGGCATGATACGGATTCTCTCACTTGTCTTACCCGGACGGGTCAGGTATCGGAAGTCTGGGATTGCTTGCGGGTTAATTAGCATACACATCTTCGACAAACAGGTCGACAGTTGTCGGATGGGGTACTTTCTCCGAGCTGCACTGGAAAGCCAGTATGCTGGCGCTCGACCTGATATGAGCATTGGTCGTAGAATCCCATCATGCCGATATCGAGCAAGCCGGATAAGTTCCAGCGGAGGTTGGGCGCAGTATGAAACGTCGCCACATCCTGTTCGGGTTCGCGGCTATCGGACTGACCGGGGCCGGTCTCAGATACTGGCCGGAAGACGGGTTTCTCAACCCCTGTCCCGAAGCACCCCTGCCTCGGGTACTGCTCGACCACACTTTGGTCCGGTCGGCCTGGGACGGGGTCGATCCCGGCCGATTCTGGGACTGTCACGTGCATCTCATCGGGACCGGCGATGGTGGAACCGGAGCCTGGATAAACCCGCAGATGGAGAGCCTGGCGCATCCGATCCAGCGGCTGCAGCGCGAGTTCTATCTGAACGGGAGTTGTAATTTCGACACAGACCGGGCCGACCGCCAATTCATCGAACGTCTGATCTGGGTGCAGGATCAAATGCCCGCCGGTGCAAAGCTCATGCTGCTCGCCTTCGACCACCATTATGACGAAGCCGGCGAGCGTCAATTGGAGGCCAGTGCTTTTTATACTCCGGATGCCTATGCCGCCGCCATTTCGAAGCAGTACCCCAGCCGCTTCGAGTGGATCGCCTCTATCCATCCCTATCGACGCGATGCCGTTGCAGTACTGCAAGAGGCTGCCCGAAATGGTGCCCGTGCCGTCAAATGGCTGCCCGCCGCACAGGGCATGGATCCCGGCTCGCCGCTTTGCGATCCCTTTTACGAGGCAGCCGCAAAGCTCGACATCCCGTTATTGATTCACGCGGGTACCGAGCTTGCCGTGCAGGGAGGCAACTCGGAGGATTACGGAAATCCGCTGCGCCTGCGCCGCCCTCTGAATCTGGGTGTGCGCGTTATCGTTGCCCACTGCGCCTCGTTAGGCAGCGGGACCGATCTGGATATAGGGCCGGACGGCCCCAGTGAATCCAACTTCGAACTTTTTGCCCGGATGATGCAAGAGCCCCGTTACGAAGACCTGTTGTTCGGCGATATCTCGGCGGTTACCCAGATTAATCGTGCCGTGCCCGTTCTGGGAGAATTGATCAAAAACATTCAGTGGCATTCGCGCCTGCTGAATGGCTCGGACTATCCCTTGCCAGGCATACTGCCATTGTTCTCCCTGAAACTACTGGTGCGGGAAGGGTACATAAAGGAACCCGAGGCCGAAGTGCTCTCCTCAATCCGCAGGTACAACCCACTTCTGTTCGACTTTGTCTTGAAGCGCACCCTGCGTGCCGGCGGGATCGGGTTCGGGACAGCGCCTTTCCAAACACGAAACTTCTTCCGGAAACCGGCAACCGGATAAACGCAGTCAGGATTGAGCGTCAGCGAAATCCGGGGCAAACCCTTTCAATCCCCCTCAGGCTTCAGTTATCTCCCCGGGCCTGATCTTTTTCAGCACTGTCTACTTCCTGCATGGAAACAGCTGTCAGTTTATGAGGGGTAAAACGGGAAGATCAAGGGTGCGACGACCAAGGTAACCAGATAGGTCAGAAATAACAACGGTGTACCTACCTTGACGAAGTCCGAAAATTTGTATCGGCCGGGGTCGACCACCAGTGTTACCACCGGCGTCGATATGGGTGTGGCATAGGCAGCGGATGCGGCAATCAAAACAGCCACCGCAAACGGATAAGGTGAGACCCCGAGTATCGTGGCAGTATGGATGGCGATGGGCGCGACCAGAACCGCCGCGGCGGTGTTCGATAACACCAGTCCGAGGGCCGCTGTGAGAAAGAATATCAGACTCAGCATCATGTAAGGGCTGGCGGCGTCTCCAACCGCGGACATAAGCAAATCGACGATGAAGCTCGTTCCCCCGGTTTTATCCAGCGCATCCGCGAGGGGCAGCATGCCCGCGATGAGAACAATGCTGCTCCAGTGGATCGAACGGTAGGCATCCTCCATCGTCAGACAACGCGTGAACACGGCGGCGAGGGCCGCCATAATCACAGCCGCCACCAGGGGAACCACGTCGAACAGCGTGAGCGCGACCATGGCGGCGAGGATCCCGAGTGATACCCACAGGCGTTTATAGGAAGGGACTACCTCAGCGTGTTCGGTGGGGACTTCCAACACCACGAAATCGTGAGTCCGGGATTGCAGTTGATGAATGCTCGACCAGGGGCCAGCGAGGAACAGGCTGTCTGATGCGGCCAGTTTGACATCCTCGAAGTCGGCGACCGGCTCCTTGGCGCGGCGCAGGCCGATGACATGCAGATTGCTGTATGACCGAAACTCGGCATCACGCAACGACTTGCCGATCAATCCCGATTCGGGGTGGATCAGGACGGTTGCGGCCCCCATTTCCCAGAGCCAGCGTTGGGTGCCCCGTTCAGTGATGGGGCGCTGCGTGAGGTCCTGTTCGTCAATCATCCGGTCAAAATCCGCTGCGGTGCTGATGACCAGAAGTACATCGTCGGCATGAAGTTCCGCGTCCGATCCGGGTGTGGCAATTCTCTCTTCGTTACCTCGCCTGCGCCGCATTATGCCGAGTATTCTCACCCGGTAGCTGCTTTCCAGCTCGGTATCCGCGATTGTTTTCCCCACCAGAGATGAATCGCGCCCAACTTGAACGGAGTTGTAGATCCGGTCGACACGATAATCCTCCCAGAGCTCAAAGAGGGAACGCCCCCGCCCGCCGCTGCCGGATGTTTGGGTCTCGCCGGGCAGCAGTCTTCTGCCGATGAACAGGATGTAAGCGATGGCAACGACCAGGACCGCTATGCCGACAAGTGAGAAGCTGAAGAACCCGAAACCCTCATAACCTGCGTCTATGAGCTCCTCGTGCACGACGAGATTCGGCGTCGTCGCGATGAGCGTCAACATGCCGCTGATGAGTGCGGCGTAAGACATGGGAATCAACATGCGCGAGGCATTGAGGTTGGTTTCAGCGGCGATGCGAAGCACGATGGGGATGAAGATCGCGACCACCGCGGTGGAGCTCATGACCGATCCGAGAACCGCCGCACCCACCATGATAAGGATCAGCAGGCGCGTCTCATTGGTGCCGCCCTTTTTTGAGAATCCAGTCGCCCACCGCACGCGCCACCCCGGTGCGGGCCAGCATTTCACCGATAATCAGCAGACCAGCGACGAGAATAACAACGGAACTGCCGAATCCCGACAACGCCTCATCTACAGTGAGCACCCCGCTGAGCATCAGTGCGAGCAGGACCAGCAGCGCGACAACGTCAAACCGAACCCTGTTGCTTGCCATCAGGGCGGCAGCTACGCCAATCAATACAAAGACAAAGGTGATTTCACCTGACACTGCAGCAAATCCTCGGTGGTTGGTTGCCTGACATATCAGTCAGAACAACACATTGATGCTAGGGAAACAACTTGATAGGCTGCCATGAAAACAAGCCCGTACAACTGTATTGCTGTTGGAGAGACCCACGATGTGGAGATTGCTGCCAATAATCCTCCTGGTGTCATGTGCTGTCAATGAGCATCGGGATGCCGACTCTGACGGGCAGGATTCAAACGCCTATCGCATCGTCAGGATGCTTGAAGTTCCGCTCAAGCCATCCTCTGAGCAGGGGTCCGGTTATCCCCCGGCCAGGGTGTTCCAACATCGTGAATCGAGTGGACGGATTGAGAAAGACGGCGTCTGGACTATCACCGGACCGGTTACCCATAACCGGATTCGTTGCGCCACTTACGAAACGGGTATTCAGTTTGGTAAAGGCAATCCGGCCTGCTCACATGTCAAATGGCTGACCGGTATCGAATACGGCACCAGGCAGACACATTGCAACAGCGCCACCCTCATCCACAGGGGTGGTGGGAAGTTCACGGATGTGGAAGGTGTTTTCGGGACCCTGACCTGTGCGCGGGCGGTCACCCGATGTTCGGGGGCCTGCTAACCGGTCTACGTCCAGAAACAAACGATTTCCCGAAAACACGTCATCCCGGTGAAGGCCGGGATCCAGGGGATTCAGTGGCTTACTGGATTCCGGCCTTCGCCGGAATGACGAAAGATGCCGTTTCTTAACAAGCACTCACTAGTACCCGGTCCTGGCGTCTGGCCTATACTGTCTTCTTGAATATCGTACGGCATCATCCGCCGTCGGGAGACCGCCGGACTCCAAGAAAACATCATGAACGAATCGCCCCAGGCTGATCGAGAGCCGACATCGCAGTTGCGGAAACCCGGTACTCCCACCAGGGTGCTTCGCTGGGTTGTCGGCGTCTTCGGTGGATTGCTGGCGGCCTTGATGCTGATCGTCGGTATCCTGGTGATTATGGCGATTCCGATAGACCTGTCGGTGGCAAGGGAGCGGGTCGAGACCCTGGCCTCGAATGCCCTGAAACGCCCATTCAGCATTGAAGGATCAATGACCCTGTTCCCCACGTTGCCACCGACGCTGCAGGTCGAGGGCGTTCGAATCGGCAATCCGGCGGGCTGGCCAGATGCCGATCTCCTGAAACTACAGCGGGCCCGTGTACGGGTTGCCATATTCCCGCTGCTGTTCGATCAGGTACAGATGGACGAGCTTACCGTCGATGGCCTCGATCTGCAGCTCGAGACCAGCGCCGCGGGTGAAGCCAATTGGCTGACCGAACAATCGAAGAAGCCGGCTGATGTGAAGGCGGAGCGGGTGACTCCGGTTTCGCCATCCCTGGAACTCGGGCAGCTGGCTCTGCGAGACGTCAGAATCACACATAAGGATGCTGCAGAAGGAGAGAGCCGGGAACTGACGTTTGGTGAGGTCACCGGTACGGCGCAGCATAAGCAGCCTTTGCAGCTTTTCCTGGAGGGATCGATACAGCAGCTGCCTTACCGCGCAACGCTGGAAGGCGACAGCCTCGCTAAGCTTCTCGAGGGCGACAGCCCCTGGCGTCTGGATCTTTCCATTGAAACCAGGGGCGCCAGTGCAAGGCTGGCGGGTACCCTTGAAAAGCCACTGCAAACACAAGGATTTCACCTGGATCTCGATCTGCAGGTACCAACACCGAAGCCATTGAGTCGTGTTTTGGGTTTAGCCTGCCGCCACCCCATTCCCTGGCCCTTAGAGGCCGGATCAGAGGAGAGGCGGGTCGCTACAGCCTGGAGGAATTTGAAGGTATCTTGGGGGAGTCCCATATTGAGGGGCATTTGTCAGTCGATACCTCGGGGGTAAGGCCGAAGCTCGCGGGAAAATTGCGCATTCCGAGTATCGATGCAAGCCCTTTCTTTCAGGCTGTCGAGGATGTGGAAGCGTCACCCGGGTTGCAGCCGACAACTACCGGGCAGCGGGGTTCGGCACCGGTTGGAGCGGATGACAAGCGCGAGCAATGGGATCTTGATACGCCATTATTGACGGCGGCGCCGCTTACGCTTTTCGATGCAGACATCGGGCTTTCTGTGGATGCGGTGGTGGGGGCGTCGTTTTCCCTGAAGGACGCCTCGCTGGGCGTGAAGATCGCCGACGGTGAGTTGACCGCGCCCATGGCGGTGAATCTTGCCGGTGTACCCTTCAAGGGCGAGGCGTCCCTTGGCAGCGATGCAGGCGTTCCGGGCGTACGCGTATCTCTCAGCGCCCTCGGCAGCGAGATTGGAGAACTTGCCAAGCTACTGGTGGAAGCGGAAGGTATCGAGGGCCGTTTCGACTACGCGAAGCTCAAATTTTCCGCAAAGGGAGAGACACTGCGGGCACTGGCGGAGTCCGCCGCGATGAGTTTTTCGCTCTCCGACGCATTTTTATCCTATGGACACGATACCGGTGGCCGGCCGGTTGAGTTCATGCTGGACAGGATGGAAATGGACTTTCCAGCTTCAAGCAATTCCAGCATAAAGGCTGGTGGCTCGTTGCTGGGCGAACCTTTCACACTGCAGATCAGGGGCGGAAGTTTTCTGGATAAATTCGTTTACGGTCAGTGGCCCATCGAACTCGAGGCGGCTGGGAGCGGTGCCCGGCTCAGTATCAACGGCGTTATCGCGCCGGCCGGGGAAACGCTTGTGGATTTCGAGCTGGCCGGGGAGTCCTTAGGGAAACTGACCCACTGGATCGGATTCTCACCGGATGCGGCCGCCGCTTACCGGATTGCCGGAGAGCTCTCCGCAACCGATGCCGGCATAATTGCGCGGGTGAAAGAGGGCCGGCTTGCAGATATGCGTTTCAGCGGAAAGCTGGGGATACGCCGGGAAAACGGAGACCGGGTGACCCTCATCGGGCTCGAAGCAGATACCGTCGACCTGGACAGGCTGATGGGATATTTCCCTCAGCCGGACAAGCCGGATGAGCCGCGAAAAGCCAGACATCAGTATGCCGTCGACATACCCATCCTGCCCAACGGCATCGAGATCTTCGATTCGGATATGGAACTGTCCGTAAAGAGTCTCAGGGTAAAGCCCGTCAAAATCAGCCGGCTCAAGGTCTCCAGCCGGATCAGGGGCGGGTACGTTCAGCAGGCGCCTTTTCAGATGGGGATCGGCGATGCGTTGTTTATGGGGGAACTCGGCGCCGACTTGCGCGGCGACCTTCCCAGGATCAGTTTTGATCTGGAGTCCCTGTCATTGGACATCGGGGCATTGCTGACACACCTGGGTCTTGCAGAGGGACTGGGGTTGACCACCGAAAGGCTGAAGATATCGGTTATGCTCGAAGGCACAACCGCCCGGGATATGCTGACGCGCTCCGAGTTAACCGCCGTTTTACAGGGTGGCACATGGCGGATAGGTCAATCCCACCTGAAAGAGACCCTGGGTATCGGCATCGGCAAGGGAACGCTCACGGCCAGACGGGACCAGCCGACAATGCTCCAGCTCGACGCCAGCATCGACGGAATACCGCTGCTGATGAATCTTAAGACATCCTCCCTGGCAAGTTTCTCGAAATCCAAGGAGCGGATCCGTATGGATGCCGATATCAGGGTAGCCAATGCGGACATGAGGCTTTCCGGTATGGCACCATTGCCCATTCAGACGGACAATCTGCATTTCAAGCTCTCACTCAAGGGCCGCCGGTTCAGCGACTTCGACGAACTGCTCAATGTCTCACTGCCACCCTGGGGTGCCTATGATCTGAAGGGCGAGTTCGGCTCCCGGACATCAGGCTACTATGTCCATGGTCTGCATTTGATTGTGGGCAAGACTATTCTCAAGGGAAACCTTGATTTTGATGGTACAACCGCGCCACCGCGAATGAATCTGGATCTCGCGGCCGACAGCATACAGCTCGATGATTTCGATACGGGAACCTGGTCGGCGCAGAGGAGTGAGCAGGGGACCGTCATCTCCAGGAATGGGCGCGCCACCTCTTTCACCAGGGCCCGTGCCCTGTTGTCCCCTGAGGTCATGCGCAGCCTGGACGGAAGGCTGAGTGTTCAGGTCGCGGAGGTCTTGTCGGGGAAGGATGAGCTCGGCAGAGGCAGACTGGTTGCGACTATGGAGCGGGGTCGACTGTCGGTCGATCCCCTTACCCTGGATATCCCGGGCGGTTCGGTGGATCTGGCCTTCGCGCTTGAGCCGACGGATAAGGATGTCGCCCTCAGCACAAGGGCAAAGATCGCACGTCTCGACTATGGGTATCTGGCTCGTCGCATCGATCCGGAATCGACGGTCGCCGGCCTGATCAGCCTGGACGTGGACGTATCCACACGAGGGGGCGGCATGGTCACCCTAATGCATGATTCCAACGGGCATATTGATTTTGCCATCTGGCCGGAGGGTATCGATGCCTCCGTATTCGATCTCTGGGCAACCAATCTGCTTTTGCAGGTTCTGCCGCTGCTGGACTCGGGTGCCACATCGCAGGTCAATTGCCTGGTTGCCCGATTCCAGCTGAAAGACGGGATCATGCAGCCGTCGGCTGTTCTCGTCGACACCACGCGTGTCCAGGCAACCGCCAAAGGGGAGATCGATTTCAGGTCCCAGGAAGTAGACCTTCAGTTGGTCCCACGGTCGAAGCGGCCCCAGATGTTCAGTGCGGAGACACCGCTCCAGGTCCGGGGATCCTTTTCGGATTTCTCCGTGGGTGTGAGCCCCGGTTCTGTGTTGGGGACAACTGTTAGAATGATAACCAGCCCGGTGGTGGTTCCGTTTCAATGGGTCTCTACCAAACGCCCACCCGCGGACGGTGATGCTGCCTGCCAGCGAGTATGGGGCAGGGCGACGGAATCTGATCGTTCGATGAAGACTGAAACATCCACACAACGAATAGTTCAATAATCAACGAAAATCGGCGTTGTACTATGGATATTCTGCTCGCTTTCATCATCATCGCTGTTACGTTCGCCCTGCGACCCGTTCAATGCTTTTGGTTTACCGGATCCGGGGCGCTGATCCGTATTTTCTGTTGGGATGAGACGCCTCAGTCATCGCACAGAATGTTGACCCGCTGAATTGCGGCCTTGATCTGTGCTTCTGACTCCGCATCCAGCAGGCGTTCTTTCGCCGTAAGACACAGATCCGCCGATTGAGTCATTCTCGTCTGAATGTCGGCATCCAGGGTGTTACCGGCGACCGCATCGCAAAGGGCCTGGGATACCCGCCGCACGTTGGCCGTCCCGCTGCCGGCGTTTTCCACCGTGACACAATCACCTATTTTTATCTGGATCTGATCGGTGACGACCTGAATTTGGGCCCCTGGACCTGTTTCCACGGTATATTGCATGCCGTTGAGATTGCCCTGAGATCGGCTGGCAACGATACCGCCGGTGGCAGCGCCGAGAATCGTGTTACGCGCCCTTCGCGAAGAGTTGTGCCGGCTGGAGGTGGCTGCATAACCGACGAGCCCGCCGACCAGTACCCCACGACCGGCTTCCGATTGCAGATTCACCGCCTGAGCGGCGACAACGCGGCCTGTCTGTATGGACATGGATTGCCCGGCTCTCTGGGCAACGGCGCAACCGCCGAAGAAAAGTGCTCCCGCCAGACCTAAGAACAGGCTGGTGTTGCGAAAAGTCTGGGTGTTCATGACCGTAAACCTCCATGATTGATTCCCGAGGAAGGGTGTTTATGTGCCGATTATAGTAAAAAGGGGACTGAAACAGCATCAGAGTCTAAGCATCATAGTCTATATATTCTCTGGCTTCGAGAATCCGGCGTCATGATTGCTCCCGGGCCTGGTGGGAATCCCGTTATGTCAGATGCATCTTCTCGACCGGTTTGCTGGTCTTTCTGGTTTCCTGCGCTGTCAACCAGCTTCGACAGGGTAATGAGGGGGGAGGGTGGCAGTGACTATTGCATGGTGTCAATATAGAATCTACCAGATGTGTCAGGGTGATTACCCGATGTGCGGGGTCTCGTTGAAATCTGCTGTTAGAGTGCGGCCGAGGTTGCCAAAATGAAGCGTTTGAAGAGGCCGTTGTTGTGGGCGGTGGGTTTTGCCCTGCTGGTTGTCATCGGTTTGGGCGTATACGCCTATTTTGTTGGGACACGAACTTTCCTGGAACATGCTGAAGCCTTCGCGTTTCGACGCATGAATGTCTCCCAGCTGGCGGATCAAGGCGATTTCCGGTTTTTCTTCGTCACCAATCGAAGCCTGGAACCCGGGCCCGAGAAGTTGGAGGCGCGTTTTGAAGCCGAGCGGGAAGAGACGCTCAAGTTCGGTTCCTTTGACACCAGTATCCAACCCTCTTTGGGGCTGGGTATGATCATCGATCCCAGCGACTGGTTTCTCAATGAGGAGATCCAGGTGCGGGATGTACGGACTCTCGAACAGCAACAGTTCGTGGAGCAGCTACAGGAGCAGGTCGCAAATTCATCTCACCGCTCCCTGCTGGTCGTTGTGCACGGCTTCAGAGAGGGATTTCCCTCAGCGCTGCGCAAGACAGCCTTTCTCGCACATGTGCTGGATATAGACACACCGGCACTGGTGTTCGACTGGCCCGGAAATCAAGGCTCGTCGCTGCGGGGCTATAGAAGAGCGCGTCGGGTCGCCAAAGCCTCGGCCACTGAGCTGGCGAAGACCCTGGAACTGATCGTGCAGGATGTTCAGCCGGATCGACTGTGGCTGATGGCGAACAGCATGGGCGGACAGGTGGTGGTCGATGCCTTTAGTCTACTGTATGAGAACGCCGATTTTGCCGACTCCCAGACCGAGATAGAGAATGTGATGTTGACCGCTCCCGACGTCGATCACGAGGAGTTCAATAGCCGGTTCAAACAGGAGATCACCGCGCTGGCCGACAATGTCACTGTGTACGTCTCTTCCAACGATCGTGCACTGCTGGTCAGCCGCTTGATCAACCGGGGGCTGCGGTTGGGTGAGAGCACACTGGATCCCGGTAATCCCGGACAAGTGGAAGAGGCGGA
>JAHEHQ010000285.1 GCA_024644505.1 Gammaproteobacteria bacterium | reverse complement strand
ACGGTGCGCAGGACGGAGAATTCGCGCGCGCGGGCGTGCACCTGAATGAACATGGTGTTGGCGACACCGACCACCGCCAGAATGACGGTCATGATCAGGATGAAATCAAAGATCAGGAAATCTTTGTTGATTTCTTTTTTTTGCCAGCGACCCAGATCCAATCCCCACTTGCTGAACTGGTAGTGGGGGCTTAAGAATTCCGCATCCGCACGAGTCAGGCGCCGGCGGCCGGTATCGTCCGGACGCATTTTTGCGAACCAGCCAAGCGTTCGTTCCAGGTTGTCTGCGAACAAGGGGTTGCCGTCGCTGAACAGGGCATAGGACTTGAGGTCCACGTATTGACCATCTTCGGCAAAGAACCCCAGGTCGTCCCCCACTTCGATGATCCGAAAACTATGGGCCTGCCCGTCACCGGTTTCGATCTCCAGCGTATCGCCAGGTTCGGCGGCGTACCTGTGGGCCAGTGTCGTGGAGAAGATTACGGTGCCTGGGGTCAGGGGTGGGCGGTCGCGGGCCTCCCGGTAGGGGTTGATGTCCGCAGCCTTGGCCAGCCGCATCGGCATAACCCCCTTAATCTTCGCGGAAAGCCGGAACAGGGAGATCCCGCGGCTTTGCAGGCGGTCCTGAATCTGGGCCTCTGTCAGGCTGTATCGGGGGTTGCGAATCAGGAACCCATAGGGATCCATGGCCTGCTGCGACCACAGGGATATCTCGTGTTTCAACGCACGGGTGATATCGTGAAGACCGGTGAGCAGACTGAACACGAGAGTGACACCGATTACGGTGAACACCAGTTTGTGAGCCGTCAATCGCATGCGGCGGCCTGCGAGCAGCGCCTCCAGGGTCCATCCACTGCGGAGAATCCATTCGGCGAGGCCGATGACACTGCGCAGCAGCGGCTTTACCCACCAAAGCGTGGCGGTCGCCAGCAGCAGTACCACCAATGCCTCGACGAGGAAAAACCAAACCACCGACAACCAGGCCTGCATGAACGGGCGTATGGCGATATAGCTTGCCGCCAGCAGGACAGGGATCAACCAGGCGAAGCCGGCCGGACGAAACCCCGACAGATCGCCCGCTGTCTCCATGAACCTGGGCTGCAGCACTTGCGCCAGATCCATGCGCCGGATACTGCGGATCGGGTCCCAGACGCCGAGCAACGCCACGCATACGCCCAATACCCCCATCATTGCCAGTTCCCGATAGGGGACGGCGAACAGCGCGGAGGGGGTCATGCCGGTAGTGGAGATGCCCAGCTGAAGGAGAAAACGGGCTGCGGGAAAGGCCAGCAACAGCCCCGTCAGTGTGCCCGCCACGCCCAGCATCAGAGCCTCTGCCACGATCGACCAGGCGACATTGCCGCGAAACTCGCCCAGGCAGAGCAGCAGACTGAACTCTCTCTCGCGGGATGCCACGGAAAAACGCATGGTGTAGAAAACAACGATGGCGCCGACCAGGAAGGCCAGCAGCGAGGCCAGTCTTGCGGCCAGTCGCATGGTCTGATAGTCCTCTGCACCGGCTGGCCTGGGTGATGTCTGACCACTGGGTTTTCCCTGAACCGCCCCGCGTTGACTGGGGAGCCGGATGAGTTCGATATCTGCCTTTTCAGGGCCCGGCTGGTGGCTGACCCGGATGCGACGGATATCAGGCGCGAAACCGCTTGTGCCTTTACCGGCACCGGAATTGGGGCCACCCGGCGGCCGGGCATTCCCCTCGCCCCCCTTTGGCGGACCGATATCCTGCTTCACCTCCGGACGGCTGAGCGTATTGTGATCCACGATAAGAATGGCCCCCACGACCAGCATCCCGATAGCAATGCCCAGTATGGTTGCCAGACTGACCGCGCGGTGATGAGCGAGGCTGCGGACGGCCAGTCGGGCAGCAAGTAAAAGGTTCATCGAGGCCTGTTCCTGAATGACCAAGATCCTCAGATCTCCAGCTGCAGCAGACGATCATAGATGGGGGCGACATGATGGGGGTCACCGTCATGTATCAGTTCGTCTATGATCTCCCCGTCGCGAAGAAAAGCGATACGATCCGCCCATGCCGCATGCTCCGGGCTGTGGGTCACCATGATAAATGCCACATCGCTCCCTTTTACCGTGTCGCGCAGGATCTGCATGATATTTCTGGCGATCCTGGGGTTGACGTTACCCGTGGGTTCATCGGCCAGCAGCAAGCGGGGTCGGTGAACCAGGGCCCGCGCAATGGAGACCAGCTGCATCTCACCGCCGGACAACTGAAAAGGATAATGATTCTCCCGGTGAGTCATGCCGACCCTGTCCAGCATCTCGGTTACCCGTTTGCGGCGGATGCCCCGTCGTTCCCTGGCGATCAGAAACGGCAGCTCGATATTTTCACGCACGGTGAGGGTCGGGATAAGGTTGAAAAACTGGAACACCATGCCGATATCGCGGCGGCGCATCAGGGTGAGTTCATGCTGAGAGGAAAAATTCACGGGTCGTCCATCGACGAGGATCTCGCCGCCGTCGGGGGTGTCGATGCCCGATATACAGTTCAGCAGCGTGGTCTTGCCGGACCCGCTCGGCCCCATGATGATGAGAATTTCCCCCGCAGTCAGAGACAGGGACAGTCCTCTCAGGACCGGCAGTTCTTCCCGCCCGAGCCGATAGGATTTCTGGATTTCGTTGATTTGCAACAAGCGCTTGCCCGCCAATAGCTATCCTGGTCAGTGGAATGGTCCGGCATGACTCCGAAATCAAACGTGCCGATAGCTTGCCATCAGGGTGGCCGCGCCGATGAACATCCCGCCGAACACGCGGTTCTGCAAAACCTGCCTGCGCCGGCTCTTCATCCAGCGGGACAGCTGGGCGGCCAGGCTGGCGTAACCCAGCATGACACCGACGTCGACCAGTATCAGCGTGATCCCCATGATGGTGAACTGCAGGGCCTGTGACTGGGCCTGCGGGTCGATGAACTGGGGAAACAGGGCCAGCAGGAAGACGGTTGCCTTGGGGTTGGTGAGATTGACGAATGCCGCCTGCCAGAAACGCCGGGACCGGCTCTCCCTGTCCGCGGCGACCCGTTCGATCTCCCGGGGCGCCTGCGTCCACTTTTTGTACCCCAGCCAGACCAGATAGATCACCCCGAGCCACTTGACGATATTGAAGGCGAGGCTGGAGGAGGCCAGCAGCGCGCCCAGTCCGATGCCCACCAGCAGGATCTGGGCGCCGTAGCCCAGCTGCAGGCCGAAAATTGCGGGCAGAGAGTCCCGTACGCCGTACCGCAGCCCGCTGCTCATGGTGTTCACTGCTCCCGCCCCCGGAGAGACGGATATCAACAGTGACGCAACGAAAAAGGCCAGCCAGACATCGGTTTCCATGGGTGCACCGTCGATGGCGAAGTAAAGAACGAACAGATTTCTGATTCTACGCTCACCGTCCCCACGGGGACAGCCTGCTTGACCCGAATTCCTGAGCTGAGTACCCTGTTATTCTCGGGTGTAACCGGTACCTGAGAACAATGCCGGAACAGAGGGCCGCAGTTGCGGTGTTGCTCGGCGGCCCCGACTCCATTACCCAGCAGCAGCACTAGACCCGTGATGTGCCAGGCTGGGTGGTCAAACCGTTATCTCGGCTTCAAGCGTGGCATAACAGTGCCCGGATACCTACAATAGCCGGACGCTGCAAACTCTAACTTTTATTCCCTGGAAACTGATTATGTCCCCTATCAGCAGATACCTGTCCCTCATCCTCATCGCCATGTTGGTGGGCGCCTGTGCCGAGAAGGAGCCGATCCAACAGGCGGATCCGGTTCGGCCGGTAAAGACCATGCTGATCGAGGCCCCGGAGACCGGCGGAGTGCGCAACTTCCCCGCACGCATCGACGCCAACCGCAAGGCGGAGCTGGCGTTCCGGGTGCCGGGCAAGGTGCAGGAACTGCTGGTCAAGGAGGGCGACCAGGTGACGGAAGGGCAGGAGGTGGCCATGCTGGATCCGACGGATTTCCAGATCGTGGTCAACGACCGCCAGGCCAGCTTTTCAGCCGCAAACAATAATTTCAAGCGGGCCAAGGGGCTGATCAAAGATG
>JAHEHQ010000284.1 GCA_024644505.1 Gammaproteobacteria bacterium | reverse complement strand
TGGGTCACCGCCTCCGTCTGCTCATCCCTGGTCGAGTAGTCCTCGAAAAAAGAGTTCAGTGGGGGCCAAAGATCATAGCTTCCAAACGCCAGCTCCGCTGTTTCATAGCAGCGGCACCACTCACTGGAAAGCACAGGCCCGATTGGAATATTTTCTTCACGGAAACGTTCGCCCATACGTCGTGACTGCTCGCGCCCGTTTTCCGAGAGATAGCGCTGTGATTTACAATCATCCAGGCGAAATCCGGGAGGATCGCCGAAGCCCGGGATCGTCTGGGCGTGCCGAATCAGTACGATATTACCGCCATCCCGCAGCATGTCCCAAAGTTTGGATTGCGACGCAGATTCAGCAGTAGCCTGACCCGTGATAAAGCAGAGGAAAATGCCGGCCAAAAGCCCACGGACAGTCAATCCTCTTTTTTTCCGGCTCGAATACATGGTGATTACTCCAGATTCAGTCTCCAGGTGAGGGGGCCATTCTTTCATAAGGGGGATTGCACCACCAGCTTAGTATGCGTCCGGAAACGCGTGTTTTCCAAATACCACGCCATCCCGGCATTCGCCGGAATGACGGTAGGTGCTGTTTATGAACGGACACTACTTAACGTGGTCAACATCACGTATTCCGCATTGCCCGGCGCCCGGAATACCTGGTGCCCAACAGGATTGCGCGAGGACTGTTCATGTGGCGCAATATCCTGTTTCAATCCTCATCGCACTGGTGGGCTGGTCGCCCGCAGCAGGAAGAGTGACATATGCAAACTAAAACCATAATCAAAGATCGTCTCGGCCGGTGGATTGAATCGGATCCCGTGCAGCACACCATCGTCGCGCTGATTCTCATCAATGCGGCGACACTGGGGCTGGAGACCTCATCGCAGGCGATGGCAACCGCCGGGGGACTGCTAAAGCTCATCGATCGTTTGTTGCTCAGTGTGTTCGTCGCTGAGATTCTGATCAAACTGTACGCCTTTGGCGGCCGTTTCTTCCGCAATCCCTGGAATGTTTTTGATTTTCTGGTTGTGGGAATCGCCCTGTTTCCTTCGAGCGGACCCCTGACCGTATTGCGGGTATTGCGACTCCTGCGCCTGATTTCCCTGGTGCCGCGCTTCCGCTTCGTGGTCGAATCGCTGCTCCGCGCAGTTCCCGGCATCCTGTCAATCGCCGGATTGCTGCTTATCCTGTTTTATGTCGCCTCGGTGATGGCAACCGGCCTTTTTGGCGAACGCTTTCCAGACTGGTTCGGAACCATCGGGGAGTCGATGTACAGCCTGTTTCAGATCATGACACTGGAGAGTTGGTCTATGGGCATCGTACGCCCGGTCATGGAGATCTATCCGTGGGCCTGGGCCTATTTCGTTCCCTTCATCCTGATCGCAACCTTCACCATGCTCAATCTGTTTATCGCCATTATCGTGAGCACCATGCAGTCGATGGTGGAGGAACAAAGGGGTCTGGAAACCAGCGAGATCGGCGTAGTCGTCCATGACGAAAATCTGCAACTGCACGCAGCCATTCGTGATCTGCAGAATGAAGTGCGGTCGCTGCGCGAGGCGCTTCAGCGCGCCCGCTAGGCTGTCAAAACCACCGTCATCCCGGCCTGCGCGGGAATGACGGTGGTTTCGGGAAAACGTGTGTTTCTGGACAGGTACTGAGTAAGTGCCGGTCCGGTCTAACGGGTTTATTTCCCCTTACTTTCCGAGCTGGAGCCGAATGACATTCAACGCCGAGCCCGCTTTGAACCACTCGACCTGCTGCGGTGAGAACGTGTGATTAGCCCTGAAGCTCCAGGTGTCACCGCCGGGCGGCGCGACTTCGACAGTGACCGGCAGACCGGGGGAGAGTTCGGCCAGACCTCTGACCGAAACGCGGTCGTCTTCACCGATTCGGTCGTAGTCGGCCGGATCGGCGAACGTCAGCGGCAACATGCCCTGCTTCTTCAGGTTTGTTTCGTGTATGCGGGCAAAAGAACGGGCAATGGCCACCAGACCCAGCCGGAAGCGGGGCTCCATGGCAGCATGCTCCCGGGAGGAACCCTCGCCCATGTTCTCGTCGCCGATGACCACCCATGGCTGACCCGCCTCATGATACGCCTTGGCGATATCAGGGAAGGTCTGGGTTTCCCCGGTGAGCTGATTCTTGCCGTAGCCGACCTCATATCCCGTATACGCGTTGACCGCGCCAAGATAAAGATTCCCGGAGATATTCTCGAGATGGCCGCGGTATTTGAGCCACGGGCCGGCCATGGAGATGTGATCTGTGGTGAACTTCCCCCGCGCCTTGACGAGTATGGGCAGGTCCAGATAATCGTTGCCGTCCCACGCCGGGAACGGTTGCAGCAGCTGGAGTCGCTCCGAGGTCGGCGAAACGGCTACCGCGATACCCGACCCGCCGGCCGGCGGCGCAACGAAGGTATCTTCGCCGGCATCGAATCCGGCGGCTGGCAGTTCGACGCCGACGGGCACGGACAAAGAAACCTGCTCACCCGCATCATTGGTGAGGCTTTCATTGACCGGATCGAAGTCGAGCGTCCCCGCCAGCGCCAATGCCATGACGGTTTCAGGTGAGGTCACGAACGACAGCGTCGCTGCGTCGCCGTCGTTGCGCTTGGGGAAGTTTCGGTTGTAGGACGTGACGATCACGTTGGGTGTGCCGGGGCGATGATCGCCAGACCTGTCCCACTGGCCGATACAGGGGCCGCAGGCGTTGGCCAGCACGGTCGCACCAAGCGCTTCGAAGTCAGCCAGCAGACCGTCCCGTTCAATCGTGGCCCGGACCTGCTCCGAGCCCGGTGTGATCAGCAGCCTGGTCTTGAGCGGGATACCCTTGGCCTTGGCTTCCCGGGCGATGGAAGCGGCCCGGGTGATATCTTCATAAGATGAATTGGTGCAGCTGCCGATCAGGGCTGCGCTTATCTCCAGGGGCCAACCCTCGCGCTTGGCTTCGGCCCCAAGGGCGCCGACTTCACGGGCAAGGTCCGGTGTATGGGGCCCGTTGATGTGGGGCGTCAGGGTGGACAGATCGATCTCGATGACCTGGTCATAGTAGGCAGCCGGGTCGGCCAGCACTTCGTCATCGGGACGCAGGTGATGCGCAACCGCATCGGCGGCTTTGGCAGCTGTTACCCGACCGGTACTCCTCAGGTAGCGGGCCATGGCCTCGTCATAGGCAAAGATCGAAGTGGTGGCTCCGATCTCTGCCCCCATGTTGCATATGGTGGCCTTTCCGGTGGCGCTGATGCTCCTCGCGCCCGGGCCGATATACTCCACGATGGCACCGGTACCGCCCTTTACGGTCAGGATCTCGGCCACCTTCAGAATGACGTCCTTTGGCGCCGACCAGCCGCTCAGTTTGCCTGTCAGGTGCACGCCGATCAGCTTCGGGAACCGCACGTTCCAGGGAAACCCGGTCATGACGTCGACGGCATCGGCACCGCCAACCCCAATGGCGACCATGCCCAGGCCGCCGGCATTCGGGGTGTGGGAATCTGTACCGATCATCATCCCGCCGGGAAAGGCGTAATTCTCCAACACGACCTGATGGATGATGCCACTGCCCGGCTTCCAGAAACCGGCTCCGTACTTGGCCGAGATGGATTCCAGGAAATGATACACCTCCTCATTGGTGTCGATGGCCCGGAGCAGATCCCGTTTGGCCGCAACCTTGGCCTGGATCAGGTGATCGCAATGGGTGGTGGTCGGCACCTGGACCTCGGGAAGCCCGGCCGTATCGAACTGAAGCCAGGCCATCTGGGCCGTCGCGTCCTGCATCGCTACCCGGTCAGGCCGGAAGTCCACGTAGCTGACCCCGCGTTCCACCTCGGCATCGGGTGAGTCGAGGTGGTTTGCCAGAATCTTCTCAGCGAGGGTGAGGGGATGCCCCAGACGGGAACGCATGGCATCCACTCGTGTGTCGAGCGAGGCATAAACGCCTTTGATCAGTTCGATGGGGGTTTCAGGGCCGATGGCCATGGCGAAAGCTCCTTTTGTATGGAAGGTGGGTAGGCAATCATTATCACTTTAGTATTTGCAGGAAACATACGCCATCAAAAAAATGCCGGCATC
>JAHEHQ010000027.1 GCA_024644505.1 Gammaproteobacteria bacterium | reverse complement strand
CCCAGCAGATTCGTGGCGTTTGCCTTTACGATTGCCGTGACCGGCTGTCCGGTGGTTCCCGGGACTTCCTTGATCACACTGACATTGAGAAGGCCACGGTACTTACTTCGGGTAATCCGGTATCCCGTGGCAACCGCCGGGGTCAGGGTGGCCGTGGGGATGGCATTGTGATGAATGGTGTAACCTGCTGCCTGCGTACTGTTTTCCGCTGTAGCCGTCAGCGGCAGCAGCAATCCGCAAAGGAGGGGTAATACCCATTTCTTCATGAGCTGTTCTCCGGTTTTATAGTGATAATGAGGCTACTATACCTCACCTATCCGAAGAATGGTTCCGGTGCCGCTGTTGTACTATCCAGTGCCTGCTGTTTGCCGCTGCGCGGGCAGTTCGTTTTCCTGGGGTGGGAGGGTTTTGCTGACCCGTTTGAACAGGGCACGCAGGAACAACAGGTGGCCGAGAACGGTTTCATTCTGCTGCTTCAACTCGGCGATCCGGGTGTTAAGGGTGTCACGGGATTGGCTGATTCTCTGCAGGTCATCAAACCGGGTTTCTATCTGATCGCGGCGCTCCCGCAGGTGCATGACCAGGGGTTCCAGTGCCATGTCCAGCCAATTGTCCACCTGGTATCGCACCATATTGAAGATCATCCTGGCCCGATCCACCAGGGCCACGAAGAATTTATTGATGACGAAATGTTTTTCCGTCGCCGCGGTCAGCGGGCTGTTGCGGAAAATCTCGGCCTCCTGATAAAGCAGTTCCAGCTCCACGCGGTGCTTCATGACCGAGAACATCCTGGGGTTAAGGTCCACGCCGTGTTCCGATTGGAATCGGTGGTAAATGCCGCGAACCAGGCGTCTTGTCTGTTCTACCTCCTTGACCACCTGGCGCATGTCGATTCGCATGAGCTCGAAGAGCGTTCGCATGCTTTTCTGCAGGCCCAGCGTCGTCCAGTTTCCGGTCATTTCCAGACGGGTTTTTTCGAACTCCTTTTCCAGTTGTTGCATGTCCAGGAGTCGGCGCAGTTTATCGGCCTTGACCTCCAACATACGGCGGCTGGTCCTGAAGTCGTCGAGATTCTTCTGATAATGGGTGCGGTGCTCCTTCGTTTCCTGCATCAACTGCTCGATGGCTTCCTGGCTTTTCCCGCTGAGGCCGCCGAGTTGGGTCAGCTGGCTTTTGATGCCGCTTCGACGGCTCTCCATCAAGCCGACGCTGTTGTCCAGCATCATGACCACATCGTAGGTTATGGTTTCCTGGATGATCTCCCGGCGAAGCGCTATCAGATCCTGGGACAAATAGTCTTCAAGCCTGGAGAGGGCGCTTCGGTCCAGCAACGCCTGGTCATCCTTGGACTTGGCCAACAGACCTTTCTGGGCAGAGACCGGAAAAACCGATTGGGTGTCGATGCCGAGAATTCTGGCAGTCTTGTCACGCTGCTGGCTTATGGTATCGAGAATGGCGTTGTCGTTCCGCATTTCGTCCCACAGCGTATCGATCTTGTTCAGAACGACCATGAGACGCTGCCGGCTGCGGCTGCCGCAGCCCTGGAGGTGCTGGGTCCATATCTCCATGTCGCTGCGCGTTACACCCGTGTCGGCCGCCAGCACGAACAGCACAACCTGCGCAGAGGGCAGCATGCTGAGGGTGAGTTCCGGCTCCGTGCCCAGCGCATTGAGGCCGGGGGTATCGAGAATAGTCAGGCCCCGCTTCAGCAACGGGTGGGGAAACGAGATCCTGGCATGACGCCATTTCGGTATTTCCACCGTTTCCGGCGAATCCGATTCGAGCATGATCCGATCGGAGTCATAGAGTCCTAGTTTTTCCGCTTCTTCAGGGGGGACGTGTCGTGTGTGAACCACATTCTGCAGGGTGGCTTCAACCTGGTCCGGAGCGAGGGGGTCCAGGGGCAGGGTTACCCAGGCGTCCGGTTTATGCTTGTACTGATCCAGACTGATGTCCTCGAGCCGGGTCTCGATGGGCAGCAATTGGATATAGGCCTCATCCGCAACCCTGTCGTAAAAGATCTCAGTAGGACACATGGTTGTGCGTCCGGCGGTGGATGGCAGGAGGCGCCGGCCGTAATCAGAGAAGAAAAGGGCGTTGATCAGTTCTGTCTTGCCCCTGGAAAATTCTGCCACAAAGGCAATGCTGAGGCGGTCGTCATTCAGGGATTTCCTGCACTTTTCGAGACTGTTCTCCTCTTCGTCGCCGCCCAGCTTGTAATCTTGCAGCCACGCCCGGTACTCGTCCATGGTAACGGACAGTACCGTTTTCCAGTCCTCAAAGGACTTTATCTGTGATATCAGTTGCGAATTTTCCATCCGTTTTTTGACCCACCTGCTGTTCCCGGGAAGCCGTGGCAACCCTCGGTAAGAGAGCCCCTTGATACGGGAATTCAATGCCCTAGATTTTTCTCATACTCAGCTGCTTGTCTGCTGCTGATCCTGTTGGCAATGCCCTGCGTCCACGCAATCCCCCATAATGATCACAGTCTGATCGTGGATTCGATCGTCCGGGTCACCCCGCAATCTGCACCGGGCCCGACCGCGGGAATCCTTCGATTCTCATGCGTCCCAATTGGACAAAGGCATCAGTAACGGGGAGCGGCAGACAGGGAGAATTCTTGAGATACGGGGGAGCACGGCAGCCCCCTGTGGGAACGGCAGTCTCTATGGCCTTCCGGCGGGTATCGGCATCTTCCGGGGTGCGGTGATTCGCACCCCCTTGTTTCTGCTGGACTCTCCATTGACCAGTACCACACCCTTGCGCCCGACGCCAAAGGATTTCGCCAGAAAACTCACCAGGCGGGCATTGGCCTTTCCCTCCACCGGCGGCGCCGAGATGGCTATCTTGTACCGGTCGCCCAAGGGGGCGATGAAAGCATCCCTGCCGGCCTTCGGTTGCACCCTCAGGGAGAGCAGCAGATCGTCACCCTCCCAACGGTACCAGCCTGAGGTCATCGGAAAGGTGAGCCCACCAGCAGTTGAATGGGTGGCAGCAGCAGCATTTTGAGAAGCACCAACCCGATCATCACCAGCATTGGCGAGAGATCGAGACCCGAGATCGGCGGCACTATTCTCCTCGCCGGCCCCAGAAGCGGTTCCGTAAGGCTGTTCAGCAGTCCGATCACCGGATTGTAGCCGCCCGGGTTGACCCAGCTGATGATGACCTGAATCAGTATCGCGAACAGGAACACATTGATAAACAGGGAGATCAGTTCCGGGATAGACCAGATGAGGGCGGGCAACAGGCTGGTACCGAGCCCGCCGATCATCATTATCAAGGCGAGCTCCAGGCTTTTTAACAGCCACATCAGTATGATAGAGGCGACGTCCAGTCCAGCAATCCCGGGTATCATTCTTCTCAGGGGCCGCAGGGGGGGCGTTGTGACTTTTACCACGAATTGGGAAACGGGGTTGTAAAAATCCGCCTTTACCAACTGCAGCAGAAATCTGAGCATCACAACCAGGGTGAAGGCACCGAAGATAACTTGAACCAGGAAAACCAGCGGGTTCGTAAGATAAGAGCCGTCCATTATTGTTCTCCCAACCTTCTCGACAGTTCGACGGAACGGTCTCTGGCGCCAATCAGCGCCTTGTGAAATAGCTCCCGGATACCCTCTGACTCAAATACCGCCAGCGCTTTCTCCGTTGTACCCCCGGGGGAGGTGACCCTTTCACGCAGCGTTGCCGGTCCGTCGCTGCTCTCCATCGCCATGCGCGCGGCCCCGAGTGCGGTCTGAAGGGTAAGCAGCCGGGCGGTTTCCGCCGACAGGCCCATATCCAGCCCTACCTGTTCCATGGCCTCCATGACCAGAAAAAAATAGGCGGGGCCGCTGCCTGACAGTGCGGTTACCGCATCCATTTTTTCCTCATCGCGCACCCATAGGGTCAGCCCCACGGCACGCAGGATGGATTCTGCCAGATTCTTCTGTTCATCCGTAACGCCGGGGCCGGCATGCAGCACGGTTGCCCCGGCCTGGAGCATGGCCGGGGTGTTGGGCATGGTGCGGATCAGCGCGACATCGTTTCCCAGCCAGGACTGGATATCCTTTTCCCGGACACCCGCGGCTATGGAGATCACCAGAGGCCTCCTGGCCTGCACATCGGGCCCAATGTTCATGGCCACACGTTTCAGGACCTGTGGTTTTACCGCCAGTACCAGGATGTCCGCCTGCCCCACGGCATCCCGGTTGTCTGCGGCGGACCGGATGCCGAAGCGGGCAGCCAGACCGGCAAGCTTTTCCCTGTCGGGATCACTTGCGATTATTCGTCGAGGATCATAGTCGTCTGACACCAATCCGCTCACCAGACTGGCTGCCATGTTGCCACCGCCGATGAACGCAATGGTCTTGCTGGTCAAATCGGGAAGTCTCCCGGTCTTATTTTGGTTCAAAGCTGGCATTCCTCACATTACAGGGCCTTCGAAAAGATTGTGTTGCCGCACAACTGGGTTCCGAGCGGCATTGACGAGCCTCGGCGTCGAAGATAAAGCACCGGGCTGCGGCAACAGTTCCGTACAACACAGGCTACCCTTCGTCCACCCGGCGGGCAACTTGTGGTCGCGGTCCGAATATGGCGGTGCCTACTCTCACGATTGTGGATCCTTCCGCGATTGCGGCCTCGAGGTCCCCGGACATTCCCATGGAAAGGGTCTCCAGGGGTGTTTCGGGAGTTGCAAGCCGGTCCCGCAGCAGGCGCAGTTCCCGAAAGGGCCTGCGTTGGGACTCGAAGCCGGAGACCGGCTCCGGCAGCGTCATCAGCCCGCAAATCCTGAGCCGGGGAAACTCCTGCGCCTGCCCGACAAGTTCAGCCGCGGCCTCCGGGCTCAATCCGCCCTTGCTCTGCTCCTGGTCGATGTTGATCTGGAGGCAGACGTTCAGGAGCGGCAGATCTGCCGGACGCTGGTCGTTGAGGCGCCTGAGCTGTTTTAGCTGATCGGCGCTGTGCACCCAGTCGAAATTCTCCGCGATCGAGCGTGTCTTGTTGCTTTGAATACGGCCAATGAAGTGCCATTGGGCGCCGTGTTCCCGGAGCTGCCGGATCTTGTCCAGGGCGTCCTGCAGATAATTCTCACCGAAAGCGGTCTGTCCTGCCTTGAGTGCCTGGAGAATATCACCCGTGGGCCTGGTCTTGCTGACGGCCAGAAGCTGCACGGATCCCTCCCGGCGCCCATGGGCACGTTCAGCGTCGCTGATGCGCTGCCGCACTTTTTCCAGTCCGATACTGACAGGTGTCCCGGTATCCGGAGTGGCTGCCTGATTCATACGTACCCACCATGGGATGACTAAGGTTGAGAATATTAAAGCAAAAAGCGGCAGTTGCCGTTATGGTGTTTTGATTTTCCGCCTATTGTGTTGCACTGTTGCCGGAAAATGCAAAACCGCTATTTTGCGGGTTTTCGATTTTGATAATCCTGTTCTGAATTGACAAGGGGATGAATTGAATGGATATCGCGGAACTTCTCGCCTTCAGCGTCAAACACGAGGCCTCGGACCTGCATCTTTCTTCCGGTCTGCCGCCCATGATCAGGGTGGATGGCGATATCCGGCGCATCAACGTGCCTGCCCTTGAGCACAAGACCGTTCATGAGCTTGTCTATGACATCATGAACGACAAGCAGCGCAAGGATTACGAAGAATTCCTGGAAACCGACTTTTCTTTCGAAATACCGGGCCTGGCCCGCTTCAGGGTCAATGCCTTCAACCAGGACAGGGGTGCGGCAGCGGTTTTCAGAACCATTCCTTCAAAGGTACTGAGCCTCGAGGATCTGGGCTGTCCCGATACCTTCCGCGATATTGTCAATGTCCCCCGCGGGCTGGTCCTGGTCACCGGTCCCACCGGCTCGGGCAAATCCACAACCCTGGCCGCAATGATCGACTATAAGAACGACAACGACTACTCTCATATCCTGACCATCGAGGATCCGATCGAGTTTGTTCATATCAGCAAAAAGAGTCTGCTCAACCAGCGTGAGGTGCATCGGGATACGCTGGGGTTTGCAGAGGCCCTGCGCTCGGCCCTGCGTGAAGACCCGGATGTGATTCTGGTCGGCGAACTGCGTGACCTGGAGACCATACGTCTGGCGCTCACCGCTGCGGAAACCGGTCACCTGGTTTTCGGTACGCTGCGCACCACTTCCGCCGCCAAGACCATCGATCGTATCATCGACGTCTTTCCGGGGGGGGAGAAGGGTATGGTCCGGTCCATGCTTTCGGAATCCCTGCGCGCTGTGATCGCACAGACACTTCTCAAAAAGATCGGTGGTGGGCGGACCGCCGCCTGGGAGATAATGGTCGGAACTCCCGCCATCAGGAACCTGATTCGGGAGGATAAGGTGGCCCAGATGTACTCCGCCATCCAGACAGGGCAGGCTCACGGTATGCAGACCCTGGATCAGCACCTGCAGGAGTTGCTGAAGAAGGGTATGATCAGCCGACTGGATGCTCAGGCAAAGGCGGCAAACAAGGATACTTTTGCTGCCTGACGCCATCCGCGGCAACGACAGGGGATCTGTGTGGATCTGGATGTACTGCTGAAGCTGGTTTCCAAGAAAAAGGCCTCCGATCTCTTCATTACGGTGGGTATGCCCCCCTGTATAAAACTCAACGGGCGTATTATGCCGGTCTCCGGGGATCGGGTGGATGAACAGCAGGCGAGGGACATGGTCACGGGTGTCATGTCTCCGGCCCAGCAGGAGGAGTTTGCCCAGACCAAGGAGTGCAATTTTGCGATCAGTGCCTCTGGGGTGGGACGTTTTCGTGTCAGCGCGTTCGTGCAGCGCAACGCCGTGGGGATGGTGCTGAGGCGTATCGAGGGGGAAATCCCGGAGATCCACGAGCTCAGGCTGCCCCCGATTCTCAAGGACCTGGCCATGACCAAGCGTGGCCTGGTGATATTCGCGGGTGCGACGGGAACCGGAAAATCCACATCCCTGGCAGCTATGATCGGCTTTCGCAACCACAACAGCACGGGTCATATCGTCACCATTGAGGACCCCATCGAATTCGCTCATAAACATGCCGGCTGTATCGTCACGCAGCGTGAGGTGGGTATCGATACCGAGTCCTACGGGGTGGCCTTGAAAAACACCCTGCGTCAGGCGCCCGATGTGATACTCATCGGTGAGATCCGGACCCGGGAGACCATGGATCATGCCATTGCGTTCGCGGAGACGGGCCACCTGTGTCTGTCGACCCTGCATGCAAACAATGCCAACCAAGCCCTGGACCGCGTTATCAATTTTTTCCCGGAAGACCGGCGTGACCAGTTGTTCATGGATCTTTCCCTGAACCTGAGGGCCGTCGTCGCCCAGCAGCTGGTGCGCAGCGTCAAGGGAAACGAGCGCTTGCCTGTGGTGGAGGTCCTGATCAACACGCCGCTGGCGGCGGACCTGATCCGAAAAGGCGAGGTTCACAAGCTCAAGGATCTGATGAAGCGCTCCACCGAACACGGCATGATAACCTTTGACCAGGCGCTGTATACCCTCTACAAGCAGGGGAAGATCAGCTATGAGGATGCGATTCTCTATGCTGATTCCTCCAACGAGGTTCGGTTGATGATAAAGTTGGGCAGCGGTGACGTAGAGACTTATGGCACGAAAATGGGATCTGTATCCCTGATGGATGAACAGGAGTTCTGAGTTCCCCCGGAAAGCCGGATCCTTTTCAGCTGAAAACCTGCCTGCCGTCGAATACCGGACCGTCCACGCAGACCCGCTTCATCTCCTGCCCCGAGCCGGTCCCCAGCGGGACCACACAGCCCGCACACCCGCCGATACCGCAGGCCATGTACTCTTCCAGTGAGACCTGGCAGGGCAGATTGAATTCCCGCGCCAGCCTGACCACGGCCTCCAGCATCGGATGGGGGCCGCAGGAGAAGATCTCCACTTCCGCCAGCGCCTCATCATTCAGCGACTGCAACCAGAACCTTGCCAGGTCGGTGACATAGCCTTGATGGCAACCTGGAAAACCAGCGAGGCTGGTCAGGCGGCTGGGAATGCCCCAGTCATCCAGCAGCGGCATGCTCGCGATCACTCCGTCAGGCATGGCGGGTGCCAGTATCCGGGAAGGCTGTGGGCGGAAGGGAAAAGGGACCTCGGAGCCAAGAATGACGAGGGGATGGAAGCGGTTGTCACCGGCCAGGTTCTGGGCCAGAAACACCATGGGCGGCATTCCCACGCCGCCGCCTATGAGCAGCGGGGCCGGATGCTCCGGGTGCAGCTCAAACGGTGTGCCGATGGGAGCCAGTATACTCAGGGATTCGCCTGCCCGGCGTCCGGCCAGGATACGGGTGCCATTGCCGACCACCTTGTAAAGGAACTCCACCCAACCGTCTGTAGGCGAGGTACGCATGATCGAAATGGGACGGCGCAGGGGCAGGGCAGGGTCTACCTGGATGTGGGCAAAGCTGCCGGGCAGGGCGGTGCGTGCGCACTCGGGTGCGCGCAGCTTAAAAATATACTGGTCGCCTTCGAAGGCCTGGTGTTCGAGTATCTCCGCCTGCTCGAGAAATATGGTATCCCGGTGGGATCGGTCAGTCTGCTTCATAAACAATTGCGCCTTCCAGAAGTGTGTGGGTTACCTGGCCGGTGAACTCCCAGCCAAGAAATGGGGTATTGCGTCCGGAACTGAATAGATCCTGCTCATGTAGTTGCCAGTGCCTGACGGGATCGAAGATGCAGATATCTGCAGTGGATCCAAGACCCAGGCGGCCGTAATCCAGTCCGAGTATATCCGCCGGTCCGCTGGTGAGTCTGGCAATGGCCTGCGGCAGGGTCAATACGCCTTCCTGTACCAGCCTCAGGGCGAGAGGCAGCAGGGTTTCCAGGCCGGAGATGCCCGGTCGTGTGGAAGGAAAGGGCGCCTCCTTGGCGTCCGGTTCAAGGGGTTGGTGGTCCGAGCAGATGGCGCTTATGATCCCCTGGGACACGCCGCTCCGGAGTGTGTCCCGGTCCAGGAGGGTGCGCAGCGGTGGGCTGACGTGGCAGTTGCTGTCGAAACCCTCCATGTCCATTTCGGTGAGATGCAGCTGATGAATGGCCACATCGGCGGAGACATCCAGCCGCTGATTCCGGCCCTGGGCCAGCATGCGCACCGCGGTGCCGGTCGAAAGCCCCCGGAAATGGATGCGGCAGCCCGTGTGCTCCGCCAGAGCCAGGTCTCTGGCTGTCGCCACCGTTTCGGCAACCTCGGGGATACCCGGGAGACCGAGCCGGCTCGCCACCGGGCCTTCGTGCACACACCCACTGTCTCGCAGGTGCCGGTCTTCCGGCCGCAGCATCACTGTCAGGTTGAAGGTTGCTGCGTACTCCAGGGCGCGGCGTTCCACCAGGGTGTCGGCAAGCGGGTGTTCCCCATTGCTGAAAGCAACGCAGCCTGCCTGTTTCAGGGCGGTCATCTCGCTCAATCGCTTACCTTTCAGCCCCCGGGTCAGTGCCCCCACGGGCAGCAGACGCGCATAGCCGATGCGCTCAGACCGCTTTCTCACCAGGGTCGCCATGGCAGGGGTGTCGATCACCGGATCGGTATCGGGGGGGCAGCAGAAGGTCGTGATGCCGCCTTTGGCGGCTGCCCGGGTCTCGCTTTTCAGGATCGCATTCTGTTCCCGCCCGGGTTCCCCGGCACGGACACTCAGGTCAATCAGACCGGGGCATACAATCAGCCCCCCTGCATCGATGGTCCGGTCGGGCCGGAATCCGCCAGGTGAATGACCTACACCCTGGACCCGTCCAGCGACAATATAAAGATTACGCGTGTCATCGATACCGTTGGCGGGGTCGATCAGACGGCCGTTGGCGATGAGAATGTTGCTCGGCGCGGTCATCTCCTGGCCGCCCCTTTTGAACCCATTGCCATGGACATGACCGCCATGCGAATCGCGATGCCGAAACTGACCTGCTGCAGTATCACCGAACTGGGACCATCCGCCACCTGGGAGTCGAGCTCCACTCCCCGGTTTATTGGGCCGGGGTGCATCACAATGGCATCTTCCTTCGCGGCCTTCAATTTCTCTTCGGTGAGCCCGTAGAGTCTGGAATATTCCTGTTCACTGGGCAGCAGGGTGCCCCGCATCCACTCTTTCCTCAGGGGCAGAATGATGATGGCATCCACATCACGTATGCCCTGTTCCAGGTCGTGAAACAGATGAACACCCAGGGTTCTCGCATCCGCCGGCAACAGGGTGCGCGGGGCAATGAGCCGCACCTCCGACGTTCCCAGGCTGTTCAGGGCAAGGATCTGGGAACGGGCCACCCGGGAATGCAGGATGTCCCCGACAATGGCGATACGCAGCCCGGTGAAGTCCCCCTTGTGATGGCGGATCGTGAGCATGTCGAGCATGGCCTGGGTGGGGTGCGAGTGGCGGCCGTCGCCGGCATTGATAACACTGACGCGGGGAGCGGCGTGACGGGCTATGAAATGGGCGGCCCCGCTGTCCTGGTGGCGCACAACGAACATGTCCAGGTGCATGGCCTCGAGGTTTCGCAAGGTGTCCAGCAGGGTCGCGGCCGAGCTGTCGATTTCGAGATTCAGGACATCGGCCGACAGCCGCTTCGCGGCGACCTCGAAACTGGTTCGGGTGCGGGGGCTGGTTTCGAAAAAAAGGTTGCAGATGACTTTGCCCCGCAACAGCGGGACCTTTTTTACAGTATCTTTCGAAGCCCCGGTAAAGGATTCGGCGACATCGAGTATCTCGGTCAGCAGCTCCCGGCTGAACCCGTCGATGGTAAGGAAGTGTTTCAGTCTTCCCTCTGCGTTGAGCTGTAAATTCGGTATGCCCACTGCGGCTTGCCTTATTGTTCTTCTCTTGGATCGAGATGCCCCGTCACAGGCCTTCTCTGCGTGGGGACATGACTAGTACTCCGTCAACATGATATTGCCGGGTGCAGCATCTCCGTGGCGTTTCGCAGCAAGGCGCAGTGCGCAGGGAATGGCATGCCCTTTCCAAGCACTGCAACGCGGCTGCGGGACGCCACGGAGACGCCCTGCGGGTGAGCTTGTCAGCGCCCATGGACTGCGTTGCAACTCTTGGCAAGGGAAGCGGCCATTGCCGGCGAGTTGCGCCTTGCCATGAACGCTGACAAACTCACTGAACCCGGCACTATCATGTTGACGGAGTACTAGCACCTGCAGCCGCTGGGTGTTGGGTTACACTAATAAACAGTATGAAACAGTACGATAGAGCTGTCCTGCTGCGTGCCGAACAGGTCCGGTTTTTCTATAAGGGGATAGGTCCCGGTGCGCTTGCCACGCTGTTATTGGCATGGGCCATCGTTGAAACCGCAGGCGGTTTCGGAAACGATGTGGTACTCATCTGGAGCGTGGCGATCGGGCTGGTGAGTGCCTGTCAACTGGTGCTTTGGTACCTTTGGCGAAGTGTCAGGCCCGGTCAATCCGCAGCCTGGGACTGGCAATATTATCCTTTGCCGCTGAGTCTGTTCGCAGGCCTTTGCTGGGGTGCGGCTGCCATCTATCCCTATCCCGACTACAACGCAGGCCTCGACCTGTTGCTGGTTCTCTTTGTTGCAGGCGGGGTGCATCTGATGCTCCTGCTCCAGTCACCCCTGGTGTCCGCGCTGGTATTTTTTGTTTTAGGTCTGCTGGTGCCCATAACCATGGCGCTTTCATCCTCCTCTGAGTGGCCCCCGACGGACCATCTGCTTGTGATAAGCGCTGCAGTGATTCTGATAAGCCTGACGGCCGTGGCATTTGCCAGCCTGATGACGTTGATCTCCAGATTGCGCGCGGACAGGGAGATTCTGGGGCTGATGCCGCTGCAGTCACGGGAGCCGGCCGAAGAGAGTTTTGCAAAGCGGCACATGTCGGAAGAACCGGATTCAAGGCGCAGGGATCTGGAACGGCAACTGTTCCTTGAAAAAGAGGCAGCGGAGTCGGCGGCTATGGCCAAGAGCGAGTTTCTGGCCACCATGAGTCACGAGATCCGGACACCATTGAACGGTATCGTGCCGGTACTGGAGATGCTCAGGGACACGCGACTGGATCAGGAGCAGAAGCAATTCGTTGCCACCGCGCTTTCCTCATCCCATCACCTGCTGAGCATCATCAACGATATTCTCGATTTTTCCAAAATCGAGGCAGGACGTCTCGAGGTGGAGAAGATTGCCTTCGATGTCTGGGAGCTGGTCAATGCGGTGGTGATGGTTATGTCGGGGGTTGCGCAGAAGAAAAACCTCGATCTGCAATACCTGGTGAGCAATGACGTACCCCCAATCATCCTGGGCGACCCGATTCGCCTGAGACAGATTCTGGTGAATCTGGTGAGCAATGCCATCAAATTCACCAATAAAGGAAGTATTACCCTGGAGGTTTCTTTAGACCACGAACGCTGGATCGGGGAGCGGTTGATGTTTTCGGTCACGGATACCGGCATAGGTATTAGTCCCGACACGATACCGAAACTGTTTCAGTCATTCTCCCAGGCCGATGCCTCCACTACCCGCAGGCATGGCGGCACAGGCCTGGGGTTGGTGATAAGCAAGGGGCTTGTGGAGTTATTGGGAGGGCGGATCAGCGTTAGATCGGAGCCCGGCGTAGGCTCGGTGTTCTGGTTTGCTCTGCCCCTCGAGAGGCCTGTACCCGGGGAGGTGCCGTCCGATGCGAGCCCGGGATCACATCTTATGCCCGGTTCCGGATCGGAGGAAGCATTACCGGTACAGGATGACGAAACGGCGCTCCGGGGAGTTTCTGAGGAGTCGAAGCTTTCAGGCAGGGTACTGGTGGTGGAAGACAACCCAGTAAATCTGGGGGTCTCGAAAAAGATGCTGCAGCGGATGGGTCTGAGCTGCGAAACGGTGACGGATGGCAAATCCGCGGTTACTGCTGCCAGCGGAAGTCCGTACGATCTGATACTGATGGACTGCCAGATGCCCGTTATGGATGGCTACGAGGCTACACGATTGATTCGTCAGCGGGAGCGTACCAAAGGTTGGCCGCCGGTGCCGATCATTGCCATGACGGCCAACGCCATGGCGGGAGACCGCGAGAAGTGCATTGAGGCGGGCATGGATGATTATCTTTCCAAGCCCGTTATGATGGATACCTTGAGAAAAACTCTGAGCTATTGGCTTAAAGTTCGCGAACCCC